>JAFZNI010000354.1 GCA_017551005.1 Prevotella sp. | reverse complement strand
GATATCCGTCTGATGGTGAGTGTCTGGTCGAAGATCGACAAGAACTCCGAGGTGGGGCGTCAGATGGGGCGTGACGGGTATTACATCCCTGAAACAGACTGGATAGACTTCTTCAATCCTGAGGCAGCGGCTGCCTATTGGAAGAACTTCAGCGAAAGACTGGTGCCTCTTGGCATTGATGCCTGGTGGCAGGATGCCACGGAGCCGGAGAATGACGACCTCGTCGGGCGGCGTGTGAATAATGGGCAATGGGCAGGAGAACTGGTGCGTAATGTCTATCCGCTTCTCGTCAACAAGACCGTCTATGAGGGATTGACCGGACAATCCGGGAAAACTCCCATGATCCTCACCCGTTGCGGTTTTCCAGGTATCCAGCGTTATGGCTCCGCCCTGTGGAGTGGGGATGTGGGCAACGACTGGGAGACATTCCGCCGGCAGATTACGGCTGGTCTTGGCATACAGGCCGCAGGCATCCCTTGGTGGACCTACGACGCAGGCGGTTTCTTCCGTCCCGGGGATCAGTACAGTAATCAGGACTATATTGAGCGGATGCTTCGTTGGATACAAACCAGTGTCTATCTGCCCCTGATGCGTGTACACGGTTATATGAGCAATACCGAGCCCTGGAACTACGGAGAGGAGGCCCAACGGATGTTTAAGATGAGTCTGCAGGAGCGTGAAGCCTTGCGTCCTTACATCGAAGCCTGTGCCAAACGTGTGTCAAAGGAAGGCTATACGCTGATGCGTCCGTTGGTCTTCGACTTTGCCGACGACCCCGAGGCCCTGCAGCAGAAGTATGAGTATATGTTCGGTCCCTCGCTCCTCGTCAGTCCGATTACTGAACCGGGTGTCAAGGAGTGGAAGACCTATCTCCCTAAGTCTGAGGGCGGATGGGAGGAAGTCCATACGGGTGAGCATTACGAAGGAGGACAGACCGTCACCACAAAGGTGTTCAAGGAGTTTATCCCTGTCTTTGTACGAGTCTCTCACAAGAAAGAACTGGCAGAAAGTCTAAATAAGTAAGCATAATGAAAAGAATCGTTTTAAGCATCGCCCTGATAGGGTTGGTGGTGGCGGCAGCGGCACAACGTGTGGCTTCGCCGAATGGGAAATTGACGGTAGAGACAAAGGGGAACGGGATGGTGGTCAGTTACGACAACCAACAGGTGCTCGACATTCCTGCCGTGGGTTATGAAGGTAGTCAGACGGCACTGAAACTGAAACCTGCCGGTACGGTGAAGGCCGACTATCAGATGTTGGCTGGCAAACGGCTGCACTGCACCAACGAGGCCAATGTCTATCAGGCCGCTTTGAGGAAGAATGTCCGTCTGGTGGTGCGTCTCTATAATGACGGACTCGCCTTCCGTTACGAATTGTCGGGATTGAAGAATTCCTCCCTCCCGAAGGAACAGACTGCCTACCGCATCCCCGAAGGCACGAAACGCTGGATGCAGCAGTGGAGCGACGGCTACGAGGGGTTTTTCCCGATGTCGACCACTGCCGAGGTGAAGACCTTGGGCGGTTTCGGCGGTTCTGTGGTTCAGAAGGACATTAACACCCATTGGGGCTACCCGTTGCTGATGGAACCTGCCGATGGTGTGTTTGCCCTCATCACCGAAGCCAATATCGAGCGGCGGCAGAGTGCTTCGAGCCTGTTTAATAAAGGTGAGGTGTTCAATGTGGTGCCCGACCAGAACGAACTGCTGTTGACAGGCAACTGGCACACCCCTTGGCGCGTCATCATCATCGGTACGTTGGCCGACATTGTGCAGTCGACGTTGGTGACAGATGTCAGTGAACCGTCGAAACTCGAAGATACCAGTTGGATACGTCCCGGTGTGGTGTCATGGATATATTGGGCTTACAACCACGGTTCCAACGACTACAGTATCATCAAGAAATATGTGGATATGGCCGTCACGCTGCACCTGCCCTACGTGCTGATTGATGCTGAGTGGGACGAGATGGACAAGGTGGCTTCCAACGAGGGCAAGACCATCGAGGATGCTGTGGCATACGCCAATGCTAAGGGTGTCAAACCACTGATATGGTATAATTCGTCGATAGGGTGGGTGAATGGTGCCCCTGGTCCTAAGTACCGTCTGAACAAGCCCGAAGACCGAGAGAAGGAGTTTGCCTGGTGCGAGAAAATCGGTGTGGCTGGTGTGAAGATTGACTTCTTCAGCGGCGACAACCAGGCGAACATGGACTATTGTCAGGACCTGTTGGAGAGTGCCGCCCGTCATCATCTGCTGGTGAACTTCCACGGTGCACCCATCCCGCGTGGTTGGCAGCGCACCTATCCGAACCTCCTCTCCACCGAGGGTGTCTATGGTGCCGAGTGGTACAACAATGTGCCTCACTTCACGAAGAAGGCCGCAGCGCATAACGCCACGTTGCCATTCACCCGCAATGTCATAGGTCCGATGGACTATACTCCTTGTGCCTTCAGTGACTCCCAGCATCCGCATATCACGTCGAATGCCCACGAACTGGCCCTGACGGTACTCTTCGAGAGTGGTCTGCAGCACTTGGCCGACAGACCTGAGAGTTTCCTGGCTCAGCCGCAGGAGGTGCAGCAGTTCCTCTCTACGTTGCCGAACATCTGGGACGAGACACGGCTGTTGGATGGCTATCCCGGCGAACGTGTCGTCATGGCGCGCCGTAGTGGTAATACCTGGTATGTGGCTGGCATCAATGGGCGCGATGAGGTGCAGACACTGAAGTTCGACCTCTCTTTCCTCGGCAGTCAGGACTGGCGGGTGATGACCTATGCCGACCCCGTCGATGGTGGCTGGGATCTCTCCACCTCCAACCGACTCCCGTCGCAGATAACCTGTCAGCCCCGTGGCGGTTTTATCCTGAAGATATCTCCTGCCACGCCGCAGCCCCTGCTCCGTACTTGTGTCGAGACAGGTGAACTGGAGGGTGTTGCCGATGGTTCGTTAGCCGTCTATAAGGCCATCCCCTACGCCGCTCCGCCGATAGGCAACCTGCGTTGGCGTGCTCCACAGCCTGCCAAGGCCTGGGAGGGTGTGCTCAAGTGCGACAAGTTTGGACCTTGGCCCCCGCAACCCACACGTCCTGGTCGTACGGCAGATATAATGAGTGAGGACTGCCTCTATCTCGGTATTGCTACGCCAGCCACCTCCATCGCCGACCGTCTGCCGGTGATGGTGTGGATCCACGGTGGCGGTTTCCAGACGGAGCATTATGGCGGTGACCTGTGGAGATACCTGGCCCTGCGTGGGGTGGTCATCGTCAGCGTCGAGTACCGCACGGGTGCCTTGGGCTTTATGGCCCATCCCGAACTGACGAAGGAGGATCCTCAGGGACACTCCGGTAACTATGGACTGCTCGACCAGATCTATGCCCTCCAGTGGGTACAGCGTAATATTGCGAATTTCGGTGGCGACCCCACGAAGGTGACGATTTTCGGCGAGAGTGCTGGTGCCATCAGTTGTAGTCTGCTCTGTGGCTCACCCTTAGCAAAAGGACTCTTCCGTGCTTGTATCAGTCAGAGTGGTGGCTCGTTTGCCCCATGGAGCGACCAGGCCCGTACCTTAGGTGTGGATGCCTCGCAGAAAGGTGCCGAACAACAGGGCCTAGCCTTCCAGAAGCATCTGAAGAAAAAGTCACTCAAAGAACTGCGTCAGATGGATGCTATGTCACTCTGCGACGGGGATGTGGGCTTTGCAGGTTTCTGGCCCTGTGTGGATGGTTATGTGATTACCGACGACCAGTACCGTCTTTATGAACGGGGTGAGTATAATGATGTACCTGTCATCGTGATGACCAACAGCGACGAGGGTGCTCTCTTCTCACCAGGAAATATCAAGGCAGCAGACTATCAGAAGCAGGTGCGCAACATCTTCGGCTCGTTTGCTGACGAGGCTCTGAAGGTCTACCCTGGCAATACCGATGATGAGGCCTGGCATGGTAATGGTGATGCCTTCCGCGATGTGGGTTTCGCCTGGCCTTCATACGCCTGGGTGAGTCTGCAAAGCAAGACAGGCAAGAGTCCTGCCTATGCTGCCTATCTCGCCCAGCCCTCCGCGCGCAGTTTCTCACAGGATCCGCGTCGTAAGGGTGTGGCTCATGCCGATGATATCCTTTACCTGAACGGGGAGTTCCTGACACAGCCTGACAAATACCCAGCAGAGTCGGCTGTGGCAGAGATCATCCAGCAGTACTGGGTGAACTTCGCCAAGACGTGCAATCCCAATGGAGAGGGTCTTCCTTACTGGCCCTCGTTCGATGACTCCAAGCCTACCACGATGCAGTTCAGCAATGGTGCCTCGCTCATCATGCGGCCTAACCGTGAACAGGTAGACTTTGTCGACCGTTTCTATAAGGCCAAACGTGAAGAGACGGAGAAACAAAGGAACAAATAATACTCCGAAAACGTTTGACGATCCAAAATAGAAATCCCCCGCCGAAGCAGATTGAAGCAACGACGGGGGATTTGAAATAACTACTAACTTTAATCTATCATTAATTATCACTTATTTTTTTCCTCTTGGTTTTGGGGTTTCTTTTGGAACTTGCCATTGTGTTTGCCCTTGCCGAAACCGTTGGGACGGCCTGCTTGTGGTCTGTCTGGAGCATTTGGCCTGCCTGTCGCATTACCCTTGCCACGCTTCGAGAGACGGTTCATCGCCTGCTTTTCCAGTTCGTAGACACGCTGGATCTGCTTCGGCGTAAGGAACTTGCTGTACTTCTTGTAGTAGTCCTGACGCAACGTGAGAATCTTCTGACTGTGGTCAAACTGATCCTTAATGGACTTATCCACCTCGGCATCTGTCATGTTCGCCTTCTTTTTCCCGTGTTGCTGTCCTTGTGGGCGGAGGGCCCATACTTCCTTCTGATAGGCACCAAAGGTCTCGATGAACTTCTGGCTCGTGGCGTCGTCCAGGGCCAGTTGGCGGGCGATGTGCTTGGCTTGCATCTCTGCCATCTGTTCACGGCTCATGCGCTGTTTCTTACTCTTCTGTGCGTCGTTCTCCTGTGCGGAGACGGCGGTGCTGAAAGCCACCATCATAATGGCTGTTAGCAGAATACTAAATACTTTCTTCATTTTTCCATTCATTTAAGTCATTGTAATATATGAGTTCTTCCTCTTCCTGATAGACCTCTAAGAGGTAATCCTGATCTTCCGTGCTGAGGTTGTTGAATGCCAGTTCCACACTCGTGAAGTCGTCGGTGATGGAATCTTCACCTTGCGGCAAGGCCTTCTTGACGACCAGGAACAGGGCGACGCAGGCCGCTACAGCCAGTAATGTGCGAATGGCGATGCGGATGGTTTTGGCTTTTCCGGACGAGGATGTATTCTCTTCCCTCTGTCCTCTTTCCACATCCCACGCTTTCATCACGTTCTCCTCCAACTTGTCGAAGAAGCCGTCGGGTACGGTGTAAGGCATCTTCTTGCCCACGCTGATGAATTCATTGTTCTCTTCCATACGCTATATCTCGTTAGAGTTCATATACTTGATAATTTTTTCTTTCGCAAAGTGGTAGTTGGCCTTGGCGGATGTTTCCGTAGAGCCGATGACGGCCGATATCTCCTTGTACGACAGATCGTCGTAATATCTCAGGTTGAAGGCCAGTTGCTGTTTGGCAGGCAGGGCGAGGATGGCCTTCTGCAATTTCACAGCCTCCACATCGCCGTAGTCGAAATAGTCATCGGCCTTCATCGTGAGGATGGCTGGAGCCGTCTCGTCGAGTGTCAGGGTGGTCTTTCCCTGGGTCCGTCCCAAGAGGCGCAGGGCCTCGTTGGTGGCGATACGGAAAATCCAGGACTTGAACGTGCCCTCGCCGCTGTACTGGCTGAAAGAACGGAATATCCGCACGAAGGTCTCTTGTGTCGCGTCCTGCGCATCGGCATGGCTGACCACCAGTCGGCGGATGTGCCAATAGACGGGCTCCTTGTACTTCGCCATCAGTAGTCGGAAACCCCGTTCCGTGTTCTCTCTAATCAGTGAAATGATCTGATTGTCGTCTGTCATTACTTATATGACCTGCGAAAAGTAAAAAAGTAAAATTGCAACATTGCGAAAAAAAGTGAAGAAGTATTTGCTTATGTCCTGATTATTTCGTACCTTTGCGCACACAAATTAAACTTAAAACCAATTGAAATGAGAAGAGTATTATCAAATGTGCTGTTGACAGCCCTGTTGCTCCTGCCTTCTGCAAGGATGATGGCTGATGACTATGCGACGCTCCACACGGAGAAAATCCAGAACCCCATGTTATGGGCTGATGTGCCTGATCCCGACGTGATTCGTGTCGGCGACACCTTCTATCTTGTATCCACCACTATGCACCTGATGCCAGGTGCGCCCATCATGAAGTCGAAAGACTTGAAGAACTGGGAGACTGTGGGTTATATCTTCGACAAACTGACCGACTCGCCGAAGTACGACCTGTTGCAAGGTACGGTCTACGGTCGTGGTCAGTGGGCTACCTCACTGAAATACCACAATGGGAAGTTCTATGCGCTTCTGGCTCCCAACGAGCAGGGCGCGATGGGCGACACCTATATCTTCACTGCCGACAAGGCGGAGGGACCTTGGAAAATCCTGTCACGTATGCGCCACTTCCATGACTGTTCGCTGTTCTTCGACGACGATGGGCGTGTGTATGTAATATATGGTACGGGTGAGTTGATGGAACTGAAGCCCGACCTCTCCGATGTGATCGAGGGAACCCATCAGCATATCTTCCAGAAGGAAGCCGATGAGACAGGACTCTTGGAAGGCAGTCGTGTCATCAAGTACAATGGTAAGTACTATCTGTTGATGATCTCCCATGTCTATGCCGCTGGCAGACATCGTCGTGAGGTATGTTACCGTGCCGACGATATCCATGGTCCCTATGAGAAGCAGGTGATATTGGAGAGTGAGTTTGGCGGTTTCTCCTATGAGGCACAGGGAACGATTGTCGATTCTCCCTCTGGCGACTGGTACGGTATCATCTTCCAGGACCGTGGCGGCGTGGGTCGTGTGCTCACTGTGATGCCCTGTCGCTGGATCAACGGTTGGCCGATGCTTGGCGACGAGAACGGCAAGGTGCCCGATGAGGTACGTCCGTTCGTGAGTGGGGAGCCTGAGGCATCCATTGTGAAGAGCGATGACTTTTCCGATGCGAAACTCGGGCTGCACTGGCAATGGAACCACAACCCCATCGATGAGGCTTGGAGTCTGACGGAGCGTTTTGGTTTCCTCCGTCTGAAAACCAACCGTGTGGTGGAGAATATCTACCTGGCTCCCAATACGCTGACACAGCGTATGGAAGGCCCTCAGTGCAGTGCATATATCGTGATGGACTACTCGAATATGAAGGATGGCGACTGCGCCGGTTTTGCTGCCTTCAACAGCGATACGGGTGGTCTTTTCATCAAGCGTACGGGTAAGAACTATTTCCTGGAGATGGACGAACTGTCGGTACAATTGTCCGACCGCAACAAGGAGGTGACGAAGGTTGACCAGAAGATGGTCGAAGGTGTCGCCCTCACCAAACTCTATCCTAAGGCCAAGAAGATATGGTTGCGGATTGATGCAGATTTCCGTCCCGGTCAGGGTGGCCGTCGGATGGGTGGTGCCGATTGCGCCAATTTCTACTACAGTATGGATGGAGAGACATGGAACCAGATTGGCACGAAGGACTACCGTCTCAATTTTGACTGGCGCCGTTTCTTTATGGGCACGAAATTCGGTATCTTTTGCTATGCTACGAAGAAGAAAGGTGGTTTCGTTGATGTTGATGAATTCTGTTATCAAAAAATAAAGGAATAAGATATGAAAAAGTATTTTCTGATAGGTTTATTGTTTCTCACCTTCTCACCTTCTCACCTTCTCACTTCTCGGGCCCAAGTCATTTCGAGTCCTGACGGGAAGATACAGGTCACGTTGGACTTACAGGATGGTAAGCCTTGCTATAGTGTCAATTATGAGGGACAGACAATGCTAAACCGTTCCGCCCTCGGCGTGGTGACGAATATCGGCGACTACACACAGGGACTGACTTTGAAGGAAGGCTTCGGGTCGATGCCCGTCAGTGAGACCTACACCCTACGCAATATCAAACAGCGTCAGGTGAGTTATCAGGCCAATGAGGGCGTGGCTACCTATTTGCAGAATGGTCAGCCCGTGATGGACGTCACTTTCCGCGTCAGCAACCGCGATGTGGCGTTCAAATACAAACTCTATCCGAAGCGCGACACCCGTGTCTGTGTAGTACAGAGCGAGGCCAGCGGTTTCGTATTGCCTGAGGGTACCACGACCTTCCTCTGTCCGCAGTCCAAGCCGATGGGGGGCTTCGCACGTACTTCTCCCAGTTATGAGACCTCCTATACCCTCGATGATGCTATGGGTAAGAACGGCTGGGGTGAGGGCTATACCTTCCCCTGCCTGTTTAAGGTATCCGGATTATCCGGGAATTCCGGAAAACCCGGGATTATCTCTGATGCAAGTCTCTGGGTGCTGATCAGTGAAACGGGTACTGATGGCGGTTATGTGGGCTGTCGCCTGTTGAACGAGGGCGGAGCCAACTACCGTATCGG
>JAFZNI010000353.1 GCA_017551005.1 Prevotella sp. | reverse complement strand
GCCGGAAAACAGTGCGCTTAGGATAAACATGGATGCAAAGGTAGCATTTTTTTTGGAAGTTTCCAAAAAAAATGCTACCTTTGCACCAGTCATCACATAAAAACGAAGATTATGAAGAAGATTTTAGTGGCCTTTGTGGCCTTTGCAGCACTCTGTGCGTGTAGTAGTGGGGAGAAGAAATCTCTCGAATACCGTGGCTTGTCGATGGGTCTGCCCTTCAAGACATTCTGCGACTCTCTGGTTGCCCGTGGCTTTGCCATCGATTCTGCCAAGACGGATTCTACCTTCACCAATATCGTGATGGTGAAAGAGGGGGAACTCTACCATTTGGTACTTGCACAGGAGCGTGACACGCTGAAGATGTTGCAGGAGACTTACAATCTCTCTACCAACGACAGCACGCGTAATCTCTGGCAGGCGATCCGTGATCAACTGGAAAAGGACTTAGGCAGTTGGCCCAATATGCCGCATCGGGGTGATGACCACAAGGTGGCCAAGTTTGAGGCGGAAGGCGGTTTTATTACCGTAACGCTGAAGAATACTTACAAGCCGACGCTGACCGTTTTGTACGAGTTAAAATAAGGTGAGCGTATAAAGGTAGACCACGGCAGCGGGAATCGCCATCAGCGAGGAGTCAAAGCGGTCGAGCATACCACCGTGTCCGGGTAGGATATTACCGCTGTCCTTGATGCCGAGGGTACGCTTGAAAAGACTCTCCACCAAGTCGCCCCATGTGCCGAAGATGACGACAGTCAGTCCGAGTCCCGCCCACTCATAGGCGTTGAGACCGAGGTCGTTGACATCGTATTTATCGGTCAGATACCATACCAGCACGGCGATGGCCATCACGAGGAGTCCGCCGCCGATGCTGCCTTCCCAACTCTTTCCCGGCGAGATGCGGGGGAAGAGTTTGTGTTTGCCCAACAGTGAACCACAGAGATAGGCACCTGTGTCGTTGATCCAGAGGAACACAAAGACGGCAAGGGGAATCAGGTATGTATACTGGATATCGTACCCTGCCGAGCGGAAAGCCAACACATTGAGCAGCGAGAAGGGTAGGGCGATGTACACCTGGCTCATCATCGTATAGGCCCAGTCGCCGACGGGGTCATCGTGTATCAGGTAGAGTTCTGCGATGAGCAGATAGATTACTGACACGAGGTAAGGGATGAACACGGTGGCTGGTGTCAGTCCACTGTTATAGCCTGCCATCGCGAAGAAGAAATACACGCCTGCTACGGTGCAGATCATCCGGTTGATGGTGATACGCTCCAGTTCGTTGACCAGTCCGGTAAACTCCCAGATGGTCAGGCCTGTGACGAGGGCAAAGAGTAGGATCATCGCTTCTGCCCGCAAGAAGCAGGTCACAATCGCTGCCACAAACAGCACGCCAGTAATGGTTCTGATGATAAAGTTCTTCATGATGGGTCGGATGGAGTTGATGGGTCATCTTGGTTTGCTTCTGCCTCTAATTCCTTGGCACGTTCTTCAGCCATGCGCTCTGCATCGGCACGCATCTGGGCCTCTAATAGTTCCTCGGCACGACTGATCCAGGGACGCTTGCCGAAGATACGCTCCACATCTTCCGCAAAGATTACCTCACGGTCGATGAGCAACTGCGCCAGTTGGGCATGTCCCTCGGCATGTTCTGTCAGGATGCTCTTGGCACGTTCGTACTGCTCATTGATCATCCGCAGCACCTCGTCATCCATGATCTTCGCTGTTGTCTCAGAATAAGGTTTCTGGAACTGGTATTCGGCATTGTTGTAATAGCACACATTCGGCAGTTTTTCGCTCATACCGGCAAAAGCAATCATGCCGTAAGCCTGTTTGGTGGTACGCTCCAGGTCGTTCATGGCACCTGTGGAGATGCTGCCGATAAACAGTTCTTCGGCGGCACGACCACCCAACAGCGAACACATCTCGTCGAGCATGGCCTCCTTGGTCTGCAGTACACGCTCCTCTGGCAGATACCAGGCGGCACCGAGAGCCTGACCACGGGGTACGATGGAGACCTTCACCAACGGGTTGGCAAACTCCGTGAACCACGAGATGGTGGCGTGACCGGCCTCATGGATGGCGATGCTGCGCTTCTCGGCCTGTGTCATCACCTTGGTCTTCTTCTCCAGACCGCCGATGATACGGTCTACGGCATCGAGGAAGTCCTGCTTGCCCACCTTCTCGCTGTTGTGACGGGCGGCAATGAGGGCGGCCTCGTTACAGACATTGGCGATGTCTGCACCGGAGAAGCCCGGTGTCTGACGAGCCAGGAAGTCTATGTCAACGGTATCATCAATCTTGATGGGTTTCAGGTGAACCATAAACACCTCTTTGCGCTCATTGAGGTCAGGCAGGTCCACATGTATCTGACGGTCGAAACGTCCAGCACGGAGCAGGGCTGAGTCAAGCATGTCGGCACGGTTGGTGGCGGCAAGGATGATGACACCGCTGTTGGTGCCGAAACCATCCATCTCCGTCAGAAGGGCGTTGAGTGTATTCTCACGTTCGTCGTTGCCACCCATAGCAGGGTTCTTTGAACGGGCACGACCCACGGCATCAATCTCATCGATGAAGATGATACACGGCGACTTAGCCTTGGCCTGTGCAAAGAGGTCACGCACACGACTGGCACCCACGCCGACGAACATCTCCACGAAGTCGGAACCAGACATTGAGAAGAACGGTACGCCTGCCTCACCGGCAACGGCCTTGGCCAACAGGGTCTTACCTGTTCCCGGAGGGCCTACGAGCAGGGCGCCCTTGGGAATCTTACCACCCAGATCAGTATATTTCTGCGGGTTCTTCAGGAAATCCACAATCTCCTGTATCTCCTGTTTGGCACCAGCCTGTCCAGCCACGTCCTTGAAAGTGATACCAAGGTCACCGCCCTTTTCATACATCTTGGCCTTCGACTTGCCGACGCTGAACACGCCGCCACCGCCTCCCATGCCACCGCCCATCCGGCGTATGAAGAGGAAATACAGACCGATAATCAGGGCGAAGGGCAGGATGTTGTAGAGAATCATATTGAACATTTCGCTGTCCCTGCGGTTCTCATAACTGTAATCACCCGTAAAGGTCTTGGCCTCCTTGGCGGCATTGACGAACTCTTCCACCTGGTCGGTCGAGCCAATCTCCACTTCCATATACGGTTCGTTGCCAGTCTGTTGTGCACTCTGGTGGAACACGTCGCGGATATGCTCCGGCTTCACGTACATCCTCAGGGTATTCTGGCTCTTGTTCACCACAATCTTCGAGGCATAGCCTTTTTCCACCATCGACTTGAAATTCGAATAGGTGGCCTTGCTGGCGATACTGCTGTTCTGCGGGCCGCCACTGGAGAACCAGAGCAGACCGAGGGCGAGGATGGCGATGGCGTAGATCCAGTTCATATTAAACCGGGGCATGTTCATCTTCGGCCCGTTGCCGCTGTTATTGTTCGTTTTTTGATTCTTATCCATTAATTATCAATTATCAATTGTCAATTATCAATTAATCCAAGTCGGGGATAAATGTTAGTTTGGCGTCTTCCCAGAGGTGTTCCAGGTCGTAATACTCGCGGACGTCCGGCAGGAAAATATGTACCAACACGTCGGTATAGTCCATAGCCACCCATTGGGCATTTTCCAGTCCTACCACGTGGACCGGCTTTTCTTTCAGTTGGTTACGGGCAAAGTCACCAACGGACTCCGTGATGGCCTCCACCTGTGCGGGAGAGTTGCCTTGGCAAATAATAAAGTATTTACAGATGGTGCCGTCAATCTTCGTCAGGTCGGCAACTACAATCTTGCTGCCTTTCTTCTCCTGGATACCCTCTGTGATGGTCTTAACAAGTGCTTTTGTTTGTTCCATTAAAATATATAATGTGTAATTTGGTGCGAAATTACAAATAAAAGGTCGAATAACAAAGGAAAAGCGGAAAAATTGCGCTTTTTTATATTTTTTCTCCGAAAAGTTTTGGTAGTTCAGGAAAAAGTAGTACCTTTGCAGCCGGAATTTTAAATTCCGCCTGCGATGTCAGGTTTTATTGGGGTATGGTGTAATGGTAACACTACAGATTCTGGTCCTGTCATTCTTGGTTCGAGTCCGAGTACCCCAACAAAGAAAGGCTTCCAATTGGAAGCCTTCTTTTATTGATTGAAGACGCGTGAAGTCGACTGTCACATGTCTTCGTTCTCTGTCTCATTGTTATTCCTTGCTTCATAACGGTCTTCATTCTCCCGTGCCGTATCTCTAATGCTATCTTCATAGCCTGTCAATGCAGCAAAGGGTGCAAACTGTGCTGAACGGTTCCACATCGACATCCTCGGATGATGCTTTGGCTCGTAATGTGGCAGATTGATGATATCGTCGTAATTATCCATGAATCATAAATTGTAAATTGTCAAATTGTAAATTACTCGTGGTGTCCTCCTATCTGTTCGTTGCGTTCCTTGGCTGTGGCACCTTCCTCGAAGTTCAAGCCTCGGAGGATGGCGTTCTTGCCGAAACGCTTCTTGATTCTCAACTGTGTCTCCTGTATCCTGCGCTCTTTGTCTAATTTGGCTTGTTCTTCTTGACGTTGCTTTTCCAATGCCTCGTAATCGGTGAAGAGATCAAGTTGCTGCGGAGCATTTTCGTGTGCTGTTACAGATGCCTCTGATACCACATGGTTCGTTGTCAGATTCAGCCTACGAATCAGCAAATCCGAATTCACGTAGTGGTCAAACAATTCTGTTGCCCCATCCATGATAAGCCGTGAGGATGATGTTGGTTTCTCGAAATTGAATGTACCATGAGCATGTTTTGGCACAGTCTTTCCGTAGTAGTTGGTGGTTATCTCACCATGATATTTTTCACGAATATCTGGACGTGTCAAGCATTCCGTATCGTAACCGACAGTCAGCACCAACTGGTCAGTCACCAGACGTTTTGATACGAGGTCGAGTGCCATTCCTTCTGCCATTTCCTGTATCACGACACGGGCTTTCTTGAAAGTATAAGGCTCCTGCAACACCTGTCCGCTGCTGAAGGAATTGGTCTCTGGTTTATATGCCTTTACTGCCTCCATCGTACACGGTTCCCAGCCCCAGGCATGGTCTATCAGCAACTCTGCATTTACGCCAAAGAGACGATAAAGCAATCCTTCGTTCCGTACAGACATCCTGGCAAGTCCGCCCATGGTGTCAATACCATAGACGGCCAGTTTCTCGGCTATACCATGCCCTACTCTCCAGAACTTAGTCAGAGGGCGATAGTCCCATAGTTCACGTCGATACGACATCTCATCCAGTTCCGCTATCCGCACACCGTCCTTATCGGCAGGCATCTTCTTCGCCACAATATCCATCGCCACCTTTGCCAGATACATATTCGTACCGATGCCTGATGTTGCTGTGATGCCTGTAGTGGCCAGTACGTCACGAATCATCTTCATCGCCAATTGACGTGCCGTCAACTTATACGTACGCAGATAGGCTGTCACATCCATGAAAACCTCGTCGATGCTATAGACGTGTATATCCTCAGGAGCAATATATTTCAGGTAGATGCTGTAGATTTTCGTGCTTACCTCGATATAATGGGCCATACGAGGCTTGGCAATGATGAAGTTGACACCACGCGCCTTCTGACGC
The DNA here is from genome assembly GCA_017551005.1 of Prevotella sp. Lineage (GTDB taxonomy): Bacteria > Bacteroidota > Bacteroidia > Bacteroidales > Bacteroidaceae > Prevotella. The sequence continues at coordinate 12,243 of JAFZNI010000353.1, read as the reverse complement.
ACCTCGAACAATCGCGCCCGTCCACCAATACCGTATGCTTTCAGCGACGGAGAAACAGCCAGACAGATGGTCTTGTCCGTCCTCGACTCATCAGCCACCACGAGGTTTGTGGTCAGCGGGTCAAGCCCTCTGTCCACACACTCCACTGAAGCATAGAACGACTTCAGGTCAATGGCAATATATGTCCGCTGCTGCTCTGACATCGTTTTTGTTGGGTTACTTGATAGACAATACTAATTCTTAGTGCAAAGATACTGATAATTCCACAATAATAAGTATCTTTCAATCAGTTTTAAATGTATTTAGGTATTACACGTATGTTATCAAATTAATAAAATGTTAATATTTTGCGAACGGGATATTAACAAATTATTAAATGGTTAATTTCTCGGGAACAGAATATTAACTCGTTATTAAAAAGTTAATTTTCTAAATTTGGAATATTAACAGATTATTAAGGAGTTAATTTCTTACAGACAGAATATTAACACATTATTAAAATGTAAATATTTTAAAGGCGAAATATTACCAAATTACTAAAATGTTAATATCTGGACAGCGAAATAATGAAAATTGTTTGGCAGTCTAATGATTTTTGATTATCTTTGCAGTCACGAAAAACAAATCATATAAAAACAGACAAGAAAGATGAGAGAAAGAAATCAGGCGAAGGCGATTAAGAATCGCAAACTGAAGATCAAAGCACAGTTCACATTTGACGAACTTTACCGCTCGCCGTTGTGTGAGGAGCGTTGCTTTGAGGTAGCAGGTGGCGGCTCGGAAGAGCCACAGACGAAAGTGAAGTACGTAGCACGGAATCTGCCAGAAGTCCGTTCGACAGGTATACAGGTGATGGACGAGTTTATCGGTTATCTGGCTGCAGGCCATTCCGACATATCGGTCTTCTGCGAGGAGCGGGGCTTGCGCTATAACGACATAGACTCACTGGTGTTTGTACTCACTGGCATGCGTGGTGTTGATTTCCGTCAGCGCTATCAGGTGCGGATGATGGACGAACTGTTGCGCTACACGTCGCTCACGCCTGCAGAGGTGGCCCGTCGTTCAGGCATCGGCTCAACTGTCAATCTCTACAAGATGACGAAACGCGAATATGGTGAGGCTCCCGCAGAGCACCGCAAACACATCCGTGAGCAAGGCGACGAAGGACGTTACAGATAGATGGAAAAGATAAGTCCGAAACCTCTTATTTCGAAGTTTCGGACTTTTTTCTGTTGGGGTACTCGGAATCGAACCGGATTACTTTTCAGCATTTTCAGCATCGATGGCCTTGATCTTTTCGCGAACCAAGTTCATCTCGTCCTTCAGTTTCTGCACCTTGCGGTTCATCTCGTCGATGAGGCTGTTGCCTTTCTTGCTGCTGGCATTAAGGAAACCGAGGTTGTTCTCGTAGGTCTGAACCTCCTGTTTAATGGCCTCATACTGACGGAACAGACGAGCACGCTCATTGTCAAGGGCATTCTCTCCGCGCTCTGCCACCTGCTTCAGGTTCTGCTTGAAGTTGGTCAAGCGCTTTTTAGCCACACTGATGTTCAGTTCCTTATAGAGTTTGTCGAGTACGGCGTGATATTCCTCATAGACCTTGTCTTTCTCCTTGAAGGGGACATGACCGATGGCCTGGTATTCCTCTACGAGTTGCTGTACCTTCTCTTGGATGCCCTCGCCAGCCTCTTCGGCCACAGCCTTCAGTTTCTCAATGACCTCACGCTTTTTCTCAAGGTTGGTGTGCTCTTCGCCACGCTGACCAGCACCGGCAGCATTGCGGGCCTCGAAGAACTTGTTGCAGGTTCCAAGGAACTCTTCCCACAACTGGTCACCAAGTTTCTTGGGCACCATGCCGATGGTCTTCCATTCTTTCTGGAGTGCAATCAACTTGTCGCTGGTTGACTTCCAGTCAGTAGAGTCTTGCAGTGCCTTAGCCTTCTCGATCAGGGCACGCTTCTTCTCAGCATTCTCCTTGAAGGTGTCCTTAAGACCCTTGAAGTACTGGGCCTTGCGACCAAAGAAGTCGTCGCAGGCAGCACGGAAACGCTCAAAAATCTTCACGTTCATCTTCTGGGGAGCGAAACCGATGGTCTTCCATTCAGCCTGAACGTCAATAATCTCCTTGGTATGTTTCTCCCAATCGCTACTGCCTTTGTTCTCCTCGGCGGCGATAGCCTCCACCTTCTCGCAAAGGGCGGTCTTACGGGCCAGATTATCCTCTTCCTTGGCACGGATGCCCTCGAAGTGCTGTTGGTGACGCTTGTTGATGATAGTGGAGGCAGCCTTGAAACGGTTCCAGATCTCTTCGCGCAGATCCTTGTTGACAGGACCGATTTCGCGGTATTCTGCATGGAGTTTCTGCAACTGGTGGAAGGCACTGATGATATCAGTCTCGTCGGCCAGACGCTCGGCAGCCTCGCAGAGTTTGGTCTTCAGTTCGAGGTTCTTCTTGAAGTCGTATTCGCGAGCCTCACTGTTCAGTTTCAGCAGATCATAGAACTGCTCCACATAGAGTTGGTAGTTACGCCATAGTTCACTGGCTTTCTCTGCGGGTACGTTCTTGATCTCCTTCCACTCTGCCTGCAGGGCCTTGAATTCCTGATAGGCTTTGTTGGCCTCCTCAGGGGAGGTGATCATCGCCTTGATTTTCTCAATGTTGGCCAGTTTCTTCTCCAGGTTCTCCTGTTTCTCAGCCTCTTGCTCCTTGAAGAGTTTGGCACGCTTCTCCTTGATGATGCCCATCTCGGCCTTGAAGACTTCCTCGTCCTCATCGGGTGTAATCTGGTAGGCATCGGGATCGCCGCCACCGTCAAGGTAGGCCTTGAGGTTGGCTTCGCGCTCGGCAAAGTGCAGTTTGTAGAAAACGGTCTTCAGATAGTCGATCTCTTCCTTCTGAAGAGGCTCGTCGCCATGGGCAATGTCCTTGATGCGGTCGATCACCTCTTTCTTGGTCTCGTAGACCTTCTGAGGTTGCTCTTCTTCGGCTGGAGCCTGTGCGTCTTCAACTGGGGCCTCCGTTTCTTCCGTCGGAGCCTCTACGCTTTCGGCTGGAGCCTCTACGCTTTCGGCTGAAGCCTCTGCAACTTCGGCTGGAGCCTCCGTTTCTGCGGCTGCTGGGGTTTCTACTTCAGGAGCAGTTGCTTCCTGGATAACTTCTTCTTTTACCTCCTGTTCGAGGATGTTGTCTTGAGAGTCCATCATTTAACGATTAGTTACTGACTTGATTATGTTCACGCAATATTCCGCAAAAATAAATATAATTTTCGGAACTGCCTAATAATTAACATTCTTTATGCATTAAACGAGCCTTTTGTGGCGGAAGAACCACCAGCAGGCACCAGAAACGCCAATGGAGAGGATGATGGCGATGATGAATCCCCAGGACTTTTCTTCCATACCGTTGACCAGGTTCATGCCGAACATCGAGGTGATGAGCGTAGGGATCATCATGATGATGGTGACGGAGGTCAGCGTACGCATCACCGTATTCATATTGTTGTTGATGATACTCTGGTAGGTATCCATCGTCGACTCAAGAATGTTGGAGTAGATAAGGGTGGTCTCGCGGGCCTGTGTCATCTCGATGTTGACATCTTCGATGAGGTCGGCATCCAATTCGTCGATCTGGAGTTTGAACTTTAGTTTCGAAAGCAGTGTCTCGTTGCCTCGGATGGAGGTCTGGAAATAGGTGAGCGAGTCCTGCAGACGGCTCAGACCGATCAGACTCTCGTTGTTCACTTCCTTATCGAGGTTGCGCTTGGCCTTGTCGACGAGCATCGAGATCTGCTTCAGACGCTTCAGGTACCAGACGGCACTGGAAAGGAAGATACGGAAAATCATATCGACATGGTCGGTGAATCCCTCGCCGCGCTTCTGCTGGAACGAGACGAAATCAATCATCATGTTGGTCTCGTAGAAGCAGACGGTGATGGTGACGTCGCGCTTATGGATGATACCGAGCGGCACGGTGGTATAGGGTGTCCTCGACCGTATCTCCTTGACGTAGGGGATACGGAGGATGATGAGCATCCATCCGTCGTCGTACTCATAACGGGCACGCTCGTCGGTATCGCTGATGTCCGACATGAAGTAGTCGGGGATATTGAACTTCTCTTCGAGTTCGCGCTGGTCATCTTCGGTGGGGCATGTCACCTGTATCCAGCAATTAGGCTGCCACTCTGTGAGTTGGGTCAGTCCGCCTTGGGTGTTCCAAAATGTCTTCATTTTGCTAATCCTTTTTTCGTTTGTGAAATGGTTTTAGCGGCAAAGGGATTAGCAGCCTTGCTCGCTATCCCCCGCCATTACAAATCGTAATTGTCCGCCGGGTAATCGTCCATAATTTTGTTACTAATTTGGTTTATCGGGTGCAAAGATAAGAAAAAAAATCCGCAGATGCAAGTAATCTGCGGATTATTTAAGGAAAAATGTGTTATTTGTGCAGAATAGCCGATGTACCAGACGTTCGGGTTTCGATGCTTTGGTGGTTGCTCTTGCGTCCGAAGTCGAGGGAATAGGAGAGCCGCATGTAGATCCAGGGACCGTTTATATTCTGATAGCGGTGCTCGTCGAAGGAATAGTTGGTATAACTGAAATAACTGTGGATTGGCTGGTCTTTTCCATATAAGAATCGGCGTGCTCCCAACTCTGCATAGAATCCGCGATAGCCGTAGGAGGCGCTGAATCCATAGTCGGCAGGCTCTGAGGAATAGATTTGAAACAGATTGGAGCGAGGGTTATCATAATAGGCGCTGAAGGCAAAGTCGCCCAAGTGGTATTGTGCTTGAACGTTCCAGTCGATATGGTTGAGCGAACCGCCGCTTTGTCCCGTCAGTATGTTGCGCTCCAATAGGATACCGCCCTTTAGTTGCAGGTTTCTGTTCAGCAGGAAGAGTGTCTGCTGGATGTTCAGCGACAGGTTCTGCAAGCAGCCGTCAGTGGTATAGGATTGTATGAGCCGTTCGCCATCGGGGGTATAGGTATCCTTAATCATATCGTCTAACCTTTCGTATTCAGAGTGTACCATCAACTGCCAGTGCTTCAACATCAGGTTGTAATCGATAAAGACGGTACTGAAGAGAGTTTTCTTCAGGTCAGGATTTCCTCTAAGTATTTGATAGCGGTTGACAATCTGCTCTACATTACTGCGTAAGGCGGCATTTGGGTTGCTGTTGCCTAAATAGATACCATACTGCAGATTGTTATGCTTGTCTATCTGGTTCTTAATCCTAATGCCACCGCGTGACGAGAAGTATGCCTGACTGTTGGTCTTGGTTTTCCAATAGGCAACACTAAAGCCTAGGGGGCGGAAAAGGAATATCCACTTATCGTTGGGTTTGTAAGTATAGATAGGCCATACGATGGTCTCCGATTGGCTTGTTGTCTGGTCAGCAGACAAAGTGCCTCTATAATGGTCATTATAATGATGGTAAAACTCAATTACCCTTAGTGTTATGCAACTCTGCCGGTTAATGTTGTTGACATAGCAGACATCTCCTTCTACTCCAAAAGTCTTCTCTTTAGTATGCGACTCGATATCGTATCCGTCGCTTTCGCGATAGGTATTGTCATAATGATTGTTTCCAAAGGAAATATATGTGTCGAATGTTAGATTCTGCTTCTCGGAGGCTTGCCAGTTAGCCTGAGTCCTGACAAAGGTTGTGATGTTCTTGCTTCCTACTGTGCTGTTGGCGCTGGCGTATCCTGCGATGTCTCCGCTATATGAGATATCTTCGCTATAATGGTATTCAGGCATTTCTTCTTTGGTGATACCCGCACTCCCGGCCAGTTGTAGACTTTTGCTGCGGTAGCGTGCTCCCACCACCGCATAGATGATATGGTTCTTAATGGGGTCGGTTAGGGTCATGGTGCTCTGCTGGAAATTCTTGTCGATACGCAGATTCTCTATGTTTGTAGTCCGCATGCCGTTTTTCTCATAGTTACTGCCCAATAGCATTTTATAAGTCATCTGCTTGTGGTCGATACTGGCCTGCACGCTGTTATCCGTTCTGTCATAGAGAATGCTGGTACGGTCTTTTGCCTCCACGTAGCCGCCATAGTCGTAATGGCGCATGACGAAGTTGATGACCACATCCTTGTCGGCGAATTTCCCTGTAGGTTGGTCGATATACTCCACGCGAAGCACGTCCTTGGGACGTATCTGCTCAAGTTCTGCTTTTTCCACGATACGTTCGTCAATACAGAATGTGATGGCCTTGTTGGTATGGCTTTTGATGTCACCCGTCATACGGTTGACATCCAATTGCGGAATCATCAGATTGTCTAACAGACTGATGCCTGAGTTGGCTGCATTTCGCTGCCGCTGATTGGGCAGATAGACATCCCTGTCGATTTTTGCCGAGTGCAGGTTTCCCTCCACCACCACCTCGTTAAGGTGCTCAGTGGTTTCAATCAAGGTGATGACACCCACGTTGCCTGGTGCACAATGGAGTATTTGGGTGCTGTAGCCAATGCAACTGATACGGATGGTCAGTTGTTGTTCTGTGGTGGGGATGACGAAGTTGCCGTCTTCATTACTCACGCCGCTTGATATCTTTGTCGTGTCTGCCATGTTAAGCAGAGCGATATTGGCGTAAGCGACAGGCTGTTTCTTACTATCAACAATTCGCCCGATAAGTTTGTCGCCCGTCTTTTGTATGGCTTCGACGAAGATGAGGCTGTCGCCCACCATCTTCATAGTGATGGGATAAAATCCGATGCACTCCTGAACGGCTTCGGGGATGCTGAGATGCTCGAAATTTTTCGTGACGGTATAGTCCTCCAGTTCGTTGTGGATGAACGAAATCTTATAATGGCTGGTAGCACGGCGAAGGTCGACGAGCACCTTCGACATCGGCTTGTCCTTATACTGTCTGCTCACGAGTTGGGCGCCTGCTGTCTGAACTATTGTACAGAGCAGCAAGAAGAATGTAAGTCTTTTCATATTAATTTTTCCCAACTCTATTCGATGATGATACTGTCGCCTTTTAGACTGATGCTGACTTGTTCGAAGTTGTTGAGCAGGTTAGTTATCTCTGCAATGCTGTTATGCTGATCCCACTCGTAGTAGAGTCGCAACTGGCGGACAAAATCCCGACGATAAGCAGGTTTTACCTTATAATATATAGCCAGGCTATCTACAATCTGCTGTAGTTCCGCATTCTCAAAGACGACGGTGTGCGGTTCTTGGACATGGCTTGCTGAGGCAGGTAAGGTCTTATGGTCAGCCTCCACTTTCGGCTTGACAATCTCTGCGGTGGGTGATTCCTTCTGTCTTGTCTGAAGTATCGCAGCCACGGCAATGCCCGACAGTAGCAGGATACCTATGAATGATGCCGCAATCTTCAGGATCGTTCTGTTGGGACGAAGCAGATGATTTTTGTTAAAACGCTGCCACTCTTGTTCTATCTGTTTCTGGCTGACGGTCTCGCCTTCAAACACCTCCTGCCATTCTTCATCAGAAAATCGCTCTGGGTGTTCTGTCATTTGGGTTAGTTTCCTTAACTTTTCCATACAAATTTCCTTTTTAGTTTCATTAATGCCCGGGTAATGTGCTTATAGACGGCGATGCGGCTGATGCCGAGTTCTTCGGAGATCTCGTTGTACTTCCGGTTCTCTCCGTATCGCTTCAGCATGACAGTCCGCGTCTGAGGCGTCAGGTGCTGGTCAATGTAGTTGAGAATATCGTCCAATGGCAGTTCCGAATAGTCTTCGTCAATGATCTCCTTTGGAATCCGTTGACTGGCGCGCTCAACGACCATCCGGTGGCTAACCAGATTCAGACATTTGTTGCGTACACTGACCAACAGGTAACTCTCCACCCGCTTCATGTCCAGTGTCTGACGGCTTTCCATCAGTTCTGCAAACACATCGCTTACCACGTCGCGAGCCTCTTCAGGGTTGCGTAGTAGTGTCCTTGCTGTCAGGAACATCCGTTCATAATGTTGGCGGAAGAGTTTCTCTATCAGTTGCCTGTCTTGCATTACCTTTTTTATTAATAGTACAGTTAAAGGTCGGAAATGTTAACCCATAGGAAAAGAAAAATCCGCATTTCAGCGGATTTTTCTTTGAGAAGATTTATTTCTCTGGAATGTCTTCAAGGGCTTTCTTCAAGAGTGTCCAGAAGGGCTCGACAGTCTTGATGAGGGCACGCTCCGTCGTGGTGTGAGGCGACTTCATCGTAGGACCGAAACTGACGACATCAAGGTGCGGATACTTGCCGAGGATGATAGAACACTCCAGTCCGGCATGGTCTACCTGGATGATACCGTCTTCGCCAAAGAGATCCTTGTATTCCTTCAATAGCAGATGGAGGATGGGGGATTCGGGATTGGGGTCCCAGCCGCCATACGAACCGGCTGTCTCTACTTTCATGCCTGCCATATTGAAACAACTCTCCAAGGTCTTTACGATATAGTCCTTCATGTCCTCGCGGCTACTGCGGGCGAGGATCTGCAACGAAGCCTTGCCGCCACCGATATTGATGATGGCGAGGTTGCTGGAAGTCTCGACGACACTGGGGTAGGAGGGAATCATGCGGATGACACCGTCGTGACAGCCGTAGATAGCATTGATGAGATTGTCCTGAATCTCTACGGGTACTTCTGTCTTCGGGGTTTCCACATCTTCGCAGATTACCTCAATACCACTCTCGATACCCTTGTACTCGTCGGTGAAGTCTTCGAGCCAGTCTTGGGCGAGTTCTTTTAATATGGCGACATTCTCCTTTGGCAGCGTCAGTACGGCTTCTGCCTTGAAGGGAATGGCGTTACGCATATTACCACCCTGCCAAGAGGCTAAACGGGCTTCGCACTCCTCGATGGCCTCACGGACGAGGCGGACGAGCAGTTTGTTGGCGTTGGCACGACCTTCGTGAATCTCCAGTCCGGAGTGTCCGCCACGCAGTCCTTTCACTGTCACCTTCACGGCAGCATCCTCAGGATCGGTCTCTGCCTCCTGATAGTCTAAGGTGGCAGTCACGTCGATACCACCGGCAGAGCCGATGACGAACTTGCCCCAGTGCTCGGAGTCGAGATTCATCAGGATGTCACCATTCAATTCGCCTGCGGGCAGGGCATTGGCACCAAACATACCTGTCTCTTCGTCGGCAGTGATGAGGGCTTCGATAGGTCCGTGCTTCAAGGTCTTGTCCTCCATGATAGACATGATGGAAGCAACACCCAGGCCATTGTCTGCGCCGAGGGTTGTACCCTTTGCCTTCACCCACTCGCCGTCAATCCAGGGTTGGATGGGGTCGGTCTCGAAGTTGTGGGTACTCTCGGGTGTCTTCTGCGGCACCATGTCCATGTGGGCCTGTAGGATGACACCCTTTTTCTTCTCCATGCCTGGAGAGGCGGGTTTGCGCATCACGATGTTGTCGGCAGGATCCTTGAAGGCCTCGACACCTGCCTGTTTGGCAAAGTCAAGCAGGAACTGCTGTACTTTTTCTAGATGTCCGCTCGGACGCGGTACTTGTGTCAGTGCATAAAAGTTCTTCCAGATGCACGCTGGACTTAGATTCTTAATTTCACTCATAGTTATGTTGTTTGAGGGTTTAAACGTTTCGTAAACATGAGGGCAGCCCAACCGTAGATGCCGAGGGCGATAACGAGCATCGTCTGTACGGTGTGTACGATAAGTACAAACCATAGAGCCTGTTCGTCGGCCACGCCATAGAGGATGAGCATGGTCTTGATGGCAAAATGCCACGGACCAGCACCGTTGGGTGTGGGTACGATAACAGCGAAGTTGGCCACCACAAAAGATACCAGTGCACAGCCGATACCGAGGTTTGCCGTGAAGTCGAAGCAGAAGAAGGTGAGGTAGTAATGCAGGAAGTACATCACCCAGATGCCAATAGAGAAAAAGAGGTAGAGCGGCAGGTTCTTGATGCCCCGCAGGGAGAGCACGCCTTCCCAGATGCCACTCAGCGTCATCTTTACCTTATTATATATAGAGAAGTTTTTCAGCAACAGGTGCAACAGGATGAGGACGGCTATGCCACAGATGGCTGTCACCAGCCAACCTGTCAGTGAAAAACCTTCTAAGATATGGTCGAGTGAGGTGCCGGTCTTTTTGAAGAAGGTACCGAAGATACTCATCTCTATCAGTAGGATGACGCCAGAGTAGAGCATCACGATCAGCGTGTCGACGGCCCGTTCTGTCACTACTGTGCCTAATGCCTTGCTGAAAGACACTCCGTCGTAGCGCTTCAGCATGGCACAACGCGAGAACTCGCCGATGCGTGGAATCACCAGACTGGCAGCATACGAGATGAATACGGCATATATGCAGGTGGTACTGCGGGCTCGGATTTTCTGGCCGGATGACGGTTGTTTGGCTGTGCTTGGTGACAGGTCATCGATGGGATCCAGCGTCTGTTTCCATCGCCAACCACGGAACATCTGTGCCAAGATACCGAAAGGGAAAGAGAGCAGCATCCATGTCCAGTCCATCTCTTCCGTCAGCACATGACTGATGAGGGAGAGGTCTTCGCCGCGGTACATCCACCACAAAATGGCACCACCCAAGATGAAGGGCAGCACAATCTTCGCGACGTATGCAAGGATGTTTTTCGGTTCCATTGGTGCAAAGGTACTTATTTTAATTGATAATTGATAATTGATAATTGAAAATTTTTCGAGCGGTAGCATTTTTTTCACTCTTCACTCTTCACTCTTCACTTTTTTTATTACCTTTGCACCAAAATGAAACAAGTTAGACCGAAAAAGAATCTTGGTCAGCACTTCTTGACTGACTTGAACATCGCCAAGCGGATTGCCGATACGGTGGATGAGCCGTATGCTGAACTGCCTGTGCTGGAAGTCGGTCCAGGAATGGGTGTCATGACACAATATCTGGTGGAAAAGCCTCGTCCGCTAAAGGTGGTGGAGATAGACCGGGAGTCCGTGGCTTATCTTAGAGAGAATTTCCCCCGACTTAATAATAATATAATAGGTGGCGATTTCCTGCGGATGGACTTGAACGAGGTCTTCGACGGTCAACAGTTTGTTCTCACGGGCAACTATCCATACGACATCTCTTCACAAATCTTCTTCAAGATGCTCGACAACAAAGACCTGATTCCTTGTTGTACGGGTATGATTCAGCATGAAGTGGCAGTACGTATGGCTGCCAAACCCGGGAATAAACAGTATGGTATTCTCTCGGTGCTGATTCAGGCTTGGTATGATGTGGAGTATCTCTTCACGGTCGAGCCATCAGTCTTCAATCCTCCCCCCAAGGTGCAGAGTGCCGTTATCCGTATGACCCGCAACGCTGTCACGGACCTCGGATGTGACGAAAAACTCTTCAAACGCATCGTCAAGGCCACCTTTAACCAGCGTCGCAAGATGCTCCGTGTCTCCCTCCGCCAGATATGCAATCCTCGACCAGAGTTCTTTGATGACCCGATGATGACCCGTCGCCCAGAACAACTCTCCATTCCCGAGTTCATTGCCTTGACGAACAAGGTGGCGGAAGAATTGCTCAAAGATTAGTTCGCTGCTAAGATGTTATTGGCAATCATAATAATGTCTGCAATATTGATCACTTTGTCATCATTCATATCTGCTGCCTCCTTATAGAATTTCTTAGGAGATTTGTCCATGATGTATTTAGTGATATCAACGATGTCATTGGCATTTATAAAACCGTCATTGTTTACATCTCCCTTGATGACATTGAAAAGTGTCAGTGTAAATGGAGCGCTGGGCTTTCCGATCATATCCAGATTTTTGAAGGAAATGGTCTCTTCCGCTAGGAGTTGTTTGCCAGTTGACGATTGGTAAGCCTTGAAATCAACGGTTTCGCCTTCTGTCAGGTTGCTACGGACACGCAGGTATCCATACTGTGCAGTCGTGTTGTCTGTTGTTTTCACAGTCTGGATTTCTGAAATTCCACGGCATTCATCGCCTACGAATGCCGCCACCTCATAATCTGACAGATCAGTAATGGCCTCCTTGCCTTGCTGAAGTTTGAAGTAGACAGTCATGTCATACTGATATTCGTGGATATCACACTGCCAGTGAGTGCTCTCCTGGGCATTCACCCAGAGAGCACTTGTAAGCAGTATATATAAAGATAGGATAATTCTCTTAGTTTTCATAATCATTAATTATATTTATTTGATGAAACATTTCTGACCATTGATAATATAGACTCCCTTCGGCAGGCTGTGCAGCATCTTCAATGTCGCCTCCCTACTGATTAGTACACCCTGAAGGCTGTATATCGTCATTGGAT
>JAFZNI010000352.1 GCA_017551005.1 Prevotella sp. | reverse complement strand
TTAAGGAGTTGTCCAATGTTACCATAGAGGATGGTTGTAGTGTCCTTGCCAACAACACCTTCGAGGGTTGTACCTCATTGAAGGAGATTAGCATTCCCGGTTCAGTCAAGACAATATCCTATCAGGCATTCTATAAGTGTACGGCATTACGTGAAGTGACCTTAAATGATGGAATCCTGAATATAGGTACTTCCGGCAATTCATACGGTGCTTTTGAGGGTTGCACGAGTCTGCCTTCCATTAGTTTACCAAGTACGGTTCTCAATATATATAGGCGTGCTTTCTATGACTGCTCATCGTTGGAGACAGCGAATCTGAATGAAGGTCTTCTTCTTATTGGTTCAAATGCCTTCTACAATTGCGCGCTGACCTCTATAGTTATTCCCAACAGCGTCACAGACCTTGGCGAGTATATTTTTGTAGGTTGTTCAAAGTTGCAGAAGGCCGTTATCGGCAGGAAGGTGGAAACGATGGGTCCGGGCAATTTCCGACTGCTGAAGGAGTTGTCCGACGTAATCATCGAGGACGGCTGTAGCGTATTGGCCAATAACACATTCGAAGGCTGCACTTCGCTGAAACAGATCGCCATACCGGGATCTGTCAAGACTATATCCTACAACGCATTTGAAGATTGTACCGGATTAGAAGCAGTCGTCATAAATGAGGGTGTATTGAATATTGGTGAGAGTGCCTTCGAGGGATGTACATCTCTTTTTGGGGTTATAATACCAAGTACCATAGAGAAAATCTATGCCAAGGCCTTTAATGGCTGTGCAAACCTGCGCCGATTCTATTCTTTGGCTGATGCAATTCCCACATTAGGTAATTATGTTTGGCAAAACTCCTCGCAGGCGAGGGCTACGCTGTATGTGCCATTCGATGCCTTGGCAGACTATATGGCCGCAGCGCAGTGGCAGGACTTCAAGAATATCCGGGCCATTGGCGACGAGGGCGGTGAGGATGTCTATGGCACCTGTGACCTGGTTGACGTGCCGTTCAGCAGTCCCTACTTCGATGCGGTTGAGTTCCTCTGCGAGCGTGGTGTGCTCAATGGCTCTGGTATGGACGGCAGGGTGTCTGTCAACGACGAGATCACTAGGGCACAGATGGCGAAGGTTGCCTTCTGGGGCCTCTATCTGTTGAATGGCGTGACGATACCGAGTGTCTTCGTTTCAACCTTATATCCAACGGTCTACCAAGACCTGAACACGCCGAATGCCGACAACGAGTACTATTATGAGCCGGCTCGTGCCCTCCTCTATCTGGACTATGGCGACGGCGTGACACCATTCGACAGGAACCGTCTGAGTTTCAGGCCCGCAGACAAGATCGCCCGCATCCACGTGCTGAAAGTGCTGATGGAGACATTCAACATCGCACCGAATGTCACCGGCACCAACAACCCGTTCCCGGACGATAAGGATGCCGTGAGTCTAATGAACAACGACCCGCGTAAGTTCGGCTACCTGCGCAAGGCTGCTGCCCTGGGCATCGTATCCACCCCCAACAATGGTCAGAACACACAGTTCCGCCCCTACGCTGAGTGCACCCGTGGTGAGGCATTCCTGATGCTCTACCGCATTATGCAGAAGATAGAGGCCAAGAAGATAGACATGCCAGTACCCGACGAGAAGGCATACTTTGAGCCGTTGAACCTGACGCTCAACACACTGGCCCGTGGTGTTGACTTCCAGATGGGGAATTTCAACCACTACACAAAATCGAGTTTCGATATCGACGGCACAGTGCCACTGAGTTTCTCGCACACGTACAATTCTTATAATACGTCTATTGACGATGTCTTCTTCGGTCATCGCACCACGAACAACGTCGATCTGACCTATCGTCCGTTAGGACCTGGATGGAGTCATGACTACGACTGTTTCGTGAACCTGATTACCACAGGTAGTGAAGAGCGTGCCATCGTTCACTGGGGCAGCGGAAAGATTCACGTATATAAGAAGGAAAATGGCAAATATGTAAAGGAGTCGATAGGCATCTATGACGAACTGACGGTCAGCAACAATGAGGCCACGATTAAAGACAAGTCACAGGTGGTCTATCATTTCAAGAACCTGGAAGGTGACGGTTCTGAACTGTATTACCTGACCTCAGTGACTGACCGTAACGACAACACCTTGACAATAGACTATACCAGTGGCGTGAATGGCATGAAGGTCATCAATACCGTCAGCGACGGCTCGCGCTCACTGAGTTTCAAGTATCTCTCTGGAACCAACCTGCTGGAGAGTGTCAAAGACCCGCTCTCCCGTGAGATCAAGTTCGGCTACACCTATAATAAGAATACTGCCGAGTATCAACTCACCAGTTTCACCGATGCCAAGGGCCAGGTGACGAAATACACCTATGGCGATGCGGCCAAGGTTTCCACATCCCGTCTGATGACACGTGTCCAACTGCCAAAGGGCAACTATGTGGAGAATGAGTACGACATGAACCGTCGCTTGTCAAAGACTGTTTCCGGTCAGAACAACACACCGACAACGGAGACGAGTCTCACGGTGAAGTCACAGTATACAGAGTCCACTATTGGCACGACATCCCAGATTCAGGTGACTCGCGAGGGTACTTCATCCACTTTCAATTACGTCTTCAACGAGAATAACTCCATCACCAATTTGACCGGTGAAGAGAATTATGAGTTGACCAACAGTTATACGGATGCCTCGCATCCACATCTGCCCACGGCAGTGAAATCAAACAGCAGCGACGTAGAGGATATCAAGTACGATGACCGGGGTAATATCACCAGTGTCACGGTGAAGTCGCTCGATGGTTCCAAGAGCCGCAAGGTCACTATGACTTACAGTACCACCAACGACCTGCTGAGTGTCACCGACGCCATGGGCTACACGACCAGATACACTTACGACGATCGCGGAAATCTGATAAAAGTGGAGCAACCGGAGGACGTGACCTCGACGATGGAGGTGAATGCCAAAGGACTTCTGACGAAAGCAACCGATCCCATGGGCGTAGAGACCAAGTTTGAGTATAACGGCTATGGCAATGTCACCAAGATCCTGTTGACGGCTCTGAACCTGCAAACGCGCTTAGAGTACGACCTTGCCAGTCGTATCACAGCCGCCTACGACCCGTTGGATCGTAAGCAGACCTACACATACGATAACAACGACAACGTGTTGACGGAAGTCGATCCGCTGAACAACACCACGAAGTATGGCTATGACAAGAACGACAACTTGTTGACGGTGACGAACGCCAAGGGCAATACCACCTCGATGACGTACGACAATGCCACGGACTGGTTGCTCTCCGTCTCCTTCGGTTCTGCTTCCAAGAAGTACGAGTACAACAAGGACGGTACGCTCAAGACCTTTACCAAGCCTGACGGCACCACCATGTCGCATACCTACGACAACCTGGGTCGCGTGCTTTCCGACGGTGCCAATACCTACACCTACGATACCAATATGCGCCTGACCACCATCGGCAACTCGTCGAGCACCCTGAACCTCAGTTATGACGGTTTCAGTCGCCTGACGAAGGTCAATTTCTCGGGAGGCGACAACAACACCGTAGGCTACGAGTATAACGACAACAACAGCATCACAGCCCTTACCTACCCTGACGGTAACAAGGTCAAGTACGACTACGACAAACTCAACCGCATGACCAAGGTAACCGACTGGAAAGGCAACACGGTCACCTACACCTATCGTAAGGACAGCAAGTTGAGTCGGGTGGATTACAGCAACGGTATGTCTACCATCTATCAGTACGACAACGTAGGACGCCTCATCGATAAGACCACCACCCTTTCCGATGGAACAGTGATTGCCGGTTATGCTTTTGAACTCGATAAGGTGGGCAATATCCTTTCCCAGGAGTTTACCGAGCCTTTCGATGCTGCGACATTGGATGATGAGTCTGTGGCCTATACCTATAATAATATGAACCGCATCACCAAGGCCGGCGACCTCGCCTTTACGTTTGATGCCAACGGCAATACGACCCAGCGTGGCGACGAGACATACGAGTGGAACAATACCGACCGTCTGACCAAGGCAGCCAGCGTAGCCATAGAGTATGATGCCTACGGACTGATTCGCAGTTATGGTGACACGAAATATACGGTTGACATCCTCGGTGACGGTAATGTGCTCTCCGACTCCAAGACCGGCAGCCGTTATATATATGGTCAGGGTCTGGAGATGCGTATCTCCAAGAGCGGTGAGGTCAGTTATTACGTGACGGATGTCCGAGGGTCGGTGGTGGCCATCGTCGATGCTTCAGGCCATGTCACCCACAAATACCTCTACGACGACTTCGGCAAGGTAGTACAGTCGGAAGAGAAGGACTTCAATCCGTTCCGCTATGTCGGCAAGTACGGTGTGATGTACCTCACCGACCATCAGTATTATATGCGAGCCCGCCATTATGATCCGACGATTGGCCGCTTCCTCAGCGAAGACCCCATCTGGAGCACCAACCTGTATCCCTACGCAGACAATAACCCCATCATGGGCATCGACCCGAGGGGAACATCAGTAGTACAATATACTATAGACGAGACAGCTTCTACAATTTATAATTATGTCAATGGTAATATTGTAGAAGTTACTAAAGGCGCTTCAAACGTAGTGAATAAAGGCTTAACCTCAGGGGGTAAAGCTTCTTCAGTTGTTAAGGAAACAGCAAAACAATCCACTTCTTATCTAGCCTCGGGATTTAAAGCAACAATAGGAGCCTTAGGTTATACGGGGACGGCTATTGCAGGAGGCGCTATTTTGGCAGGGTCTTGTGTTGGTGCCTATAATTTAGCCAAATATGGGCATAAAGCGTGGGGATATATCACAGGTGCAGGCGGTGGCGCTTTTGGAGGTGCTCTTTTGGGTGCCGCCACTGCAGGTTTCCTCTCTGGTGCTGCTGCTGGCTCTGTGGTACCTGTTGGCGGTACTATAGTGGGAGCAGTGCTTGGCGCAGGCATTGGTATTTATTGTGCTTACAAAGGCAGTCAGAAATACGATTCAATTCATGCACAGTAATATAGATTTTTTGAACATAAAATATAAAGAAATATGAAACTAAGATTATTTTATACATTGGCTATACTGTTTGCTTGTATGCATGCTTTTGCCCAGCAGAAGCAGAAGACGACCTACGAGTACGACAAACTGAACCGTTTGGTGAAGGTTGTTTCTCCCTTGGGAGAGACCACCTATACCTACGATGCCCTTGGCAACCGCCTGACACGTACGTTCAAGGCCAGCAAGGTCATTGTCCCTGGTGATGCCAACAACGACGGCAAGGTGGATGCCGCCGACATCGTGGAGATCACAAACTACATCATGGGCAAGGCCTCGGAGAAATTCATCTTCAAAGCCGCCGATGTGAATGGAGACGGCAAAGTGGATATCGCCGACATCATCATGATCGTGAAAGCCTGATGTCCCCGTATGACAACGAAAATCCCCGCCACTCGGCGGGGATTTTCATTTTATTCCTTATCCAAAAGGATCTTCATCATCTGGATGGCAGAATACGGGATTGGGGTACCGGGACCGAAGATGCAGGCCACGCCAGCCTTATAGAGGAAGTCGTAGTCCTGGGCGGGGATCACACCACCGGCGGTGACCATGATATCCTCGCGACCCAGTTTCTTGAGTTCCTCGATCAACTGCGGGATGAGCGTCTTGTGACCGGCAGCCAGACTGGATGCACCGACGATGTGTACGTCGTTCTCCACAGCCTGACGGGCAGCCTCCTCGGGTGTCTGGAACAGCGGTCCCATATCCACGTCGAAGCCACAGTCGGCATAACCTGTTGCCACTACCTTTGCACCACGGTCGTGACCGTCCTGACCCATCTTGGCAACGAAGATACGCGGACGACGACCCTCCTTCTGTGCGAACTCGTCGGTCAGGCGCTTGGCCTCCTCGAAGTCGCTGTCGTTCTTTGATTCTGAACTATACACGCCTGAAATTGTTCTGATTACTGCCTTATAACGGCCCACGATCTCCTCGCAGGCATCTGAAATCTCACCGAGGGTACAACGGAGTTGTGCGGCCTTCACGGCGAGGTCGAGCAGGTTGTTCTCGCTCTTGCGACCCTCATTGAAGTCACGCACGCACTCAGTGATGGCCTTGAGGGCTGCCTGACAGGCGGCCTCGTCACGGGTGCTACGCACCTGAGCCAGACTCTCCTCCTGCTGCTTGCGCACGGCGGTGTTATCCACCTCGAGGATGTCGATGGGATCCTCGTGCTCCAGACGGTACTTGTTGATACCAACGATGGTCTGTGTACCGGAGTCGATACGAGCCTGCGTACGGGCGGCTGCCTCCTCAATACGCATCTTAGGCAGACCGGTCTCGATGGCCTTGGCCATACCACCCAGTTTCTCAATCTCCTGAATGTGTTCCCATGCCTTGTGTACCAGTTCGTTGGTGAGCGTCTCCACATAGTAAGAGCCAGCCCACGGGTCGATCTGCTTGCAGACCTTCGTCTCGTTCTGGATATAGATCTGGGTGTTACGGGCGATACGGGCCGAGAAGTCGGTAGGCAGGGCGATAGCCTCATCGAGGGCGTTGGTGTGCAAACTCTGGGTATGACCCAATACGGCAGCCATCGCCTCGATACAGGTACGACCTACGTTGTTGAACGGATCCTGCTCGGTGAGCGACCAACCAGAGGTCTGCGAGTGGGTACGCAGGGCCAGCGACTTCGGGTTCTTGGCACCGAAACTCTTCACGATCTTCGCCCACAACAGACGACCGGCGCGCATCTTGGCAATCTCCATGAAGTGGTTCATGCCGATAGCCCAGAAGAACGACAGACGCGGTGCGAAGGCATCCACATCGATACCGGCATTCACACCCGTACGCAGGTAGTCCATACCATCGGCCAGGGTGTAAGCCAACTCGATGTCAGCGGTAGCACCAGCCTCCTGCATGTGATAACCCGAGATAGAAATCGAATTGAACTTCGGCATCTTCTGTGAGGTGTACTCGAAGATATCGGCGATGATCTTCATCGAGAAAGCAGGCGGGTAGATATAAGTGTTACGCACCATAAACTCCTTCAGGATATCGTTCTGGATGTAAATCTGTGTGTTACGGGCAATACGTGCGCTGAAGTCGGTGGGCA
>JAFZNI010000351.1 GCA_017551005.1 Prevotella sp. | reverse complement strand
AGTTGGTCTCGGAAACCGGAGGTGATGAGCAGGTTGTCGAGATGATAAGCGGTGTTCTCATTGGTCATCGAGAAGTTGCTGATTTGCAGGGTGCCTTGGGCATCATTCAGAGTCTTGGCCGTAAAGTCGGCATCGATTTCTGCGGCAAAGACAGCGTTATTCCATCGGTCAGTCAGTTTCAGGTTCTGAGGGTTCAGATGACTGATGGTGCCATGAATGTCTATCTTGCGTGTATCTTTATTCTTGGTGAGGTTGTCGACGGCTCCTTCTATTTGGGCTATCAGGTTGGGGTCTTCGATATTCAGGAAACCGGAGATACCCTTGTCGGAATAGGATCCGTTGATGCCGATATGACTATACGGATAGTTATTATAGGTGAATTCATTGATGATGCCTTGCATATTTATGCTGGGGTGTTGCAGGGTGATACAACCATCCAGTTTGACGTTAGCCGTCAGGTAGCCAAAATGCTCGTCATCAAGCAGTTGCCGAAGGCTCATGTCCTGTGTGTCAATGGTTCCTTGGATTTTCTTGTCGCCTGTCATCATGAGATTGATATTGACTTGGCCAATACCTGTCATAAGGTTGCTATTGGCATGGATGCCGCCGTCTGAAGAACCACCCATACCTCCGTTTAGTTGGAGGTCGCCGATGTGTTTCACCTGTTCTGGTATACCACTGATATTCTTTTGCAGGAAGTCGATGATGCTTTCCGAGAGTTTCAGTTCATCCACCTTTGCCTCCCATGAGGGCAGACTTGTCGAGTGGTCTACCCAACCATGAGCCAGTAGACTGATATCCTTGGCTTCGGTATAGAGATGTATCTGTGGGATGGTCAGTTTTGAACCCGTTCCTTGGAATGCTGTTTCCAAATGGATGGCCTTTTGGAAATTCTTCAACGGCGTATGAAAACACTTTAGGTCTGAGGGAGTTACGTAGGTGTTGTTGATGGAGCCGTGATATGCCAGTGTGGCCATATTCAGTGTGTCGCCACTGAACTGATAGGCGGCGTCGATAGTGTCTATCTGTACTTGTGTTGAGGGCATCTCCAATCGGAAATCCCTGAGACTGGCTCCCGTTCTGCCTGCGTGTAATCTCATCGAGAGTCGGTTGATGTCAAGTCCTGCCTGTTCTATCAGCGCCAGGCGTCGGATGTTGACATCGAGGGAGTCATCGGTCAGTGTCTTTAGAGTCACGTAGGCGCTGATCTTGCTAAAAAACAGATGCTTGGGATTGAATACCCCAGGTGTTTGGGGAGCATCCATCTGGTCGTATCTGACACTCGAATTCCTGAGGATTAAGGAGTTGATGTGTAAGTCGAGTGGGGTATGGCTGGTGGTATCTTTTGAGGCTAACGAGTCGAGGACAAACTGGAAGTTTGGTTTTGAGAGCGAGTCTTTCTGGTAGGTGCGGGCGTTGGCGCCAAAGAGTTGTGCTGATGAAATGGATATCCTCCCCTGTGTCAGTGGCAGGATGTCTACACGTGCAGACAGACGTGCCGCACTCAGCATCATCTGTTGCTGTTGGTCATAAATCAGAACATCATCGATAATCACTCGGTTGAGGAATCCCAAGTCCACCCGTCCGATAGATACCTTCGTGCCTAATTTCTCTCCGATGGCCTGGGCTACCTTCTCTCCAAGGAAGGCCTGACAGGCCGGGATATGTGTGAAGAGCATTACCATCACGTATAGCGTCAGGAGACTCCATACAACGATGTTGACGATATATTTCAGCAACTTCACTCGATAAAACGCTCGTATTTTTCCGCAAAATTACGATAAATAATTGTTATTTCTTCATTTTTCTTTCAGAAAAACACTGAATATCCATAAATTTTAGTAATTTTGCATCCGTTCGACAAATATTCAATCAAACATTACTATAAATGGCAAATGTAATTAAGTTGCGGAAAGGCTTGGACATCAACCTTCAAGGCAAGGCTGAGGAGAAGAAAATCCAACTGAAATCCAACGGCAAGTTTGCGCTTGTGCCGGATGATTTCGAGGGAGTCACTCCGAAGGTCGTTGTTAAGGAGGGTGATAAGGTCAAAGCCGGGGATGCGCTGTTTGTTAACAAACAGTATCCCGAAGTCAAGTTTGCCTCGCCCGTTAGCGGAACTGTCCGTGAGGTGGTGCGTGGCGAACGGAGAAAGGTGCTCTGCATCAAGGTGGATGCCGACGCGCAGCAGGAGTTCAAGGACTTTGGCAAGTGCGAGGCAGGAAGCCTTACAGGAGAGCAGGTGATTAATGCATTGTTGGAGGCAGGTCTCTTTGGCTACATCAATCAGTTGCCTTATGCTGTTTCTACCAATCCGAGTGTACAGCCTAAGGCGATTTTTGTGTCAGCCCTGCGCGACAAGCCTCTGGCTGCTGATTTCGAATATGAGGTGAAGGGTCAGGAACAGGACTTCCAGACGGGTCTGACGGCGCTCTCGAAGATTGCGAAGACCTATCTCGGTGTGGGTGTAGGCTCTTCATTGGAGGGTATGAAGGATGTTGAGGTGAATGTCTTCGACGGAAAATGCCCTGCTGGTAACGTAGGTGTACAGGTGAATAACATCGACCCTGTAAACAAGGGTGAGGTGGTATGGACCATCGGTGATCCTACCGTCGTGCTGTTTATTGGTCGCCTCTTCAATACCGGTAAAGTGGATCTGAAGCGTACCGTAGCCCTCTGTGGTAGCGAGATTACGAGTCCTGCCTATGTGGATATGCTGGTGGGTGAGGAACTCTCCACACTTTTGAGCAACAGTTATGATGCTTCTAAGAGTGTGCGTATCATCAATGGCAATGTGCTGACAGGCAAGCCTACTACGAAGGAAGGTTACTTAGGGGCTCATACCTCTGAGATTACCGTGATTCCAGAGGGTAACGATGCCGACGAGATGTTGGGTTGGATTCTGCCTCGTTTCAAGCAGTTCTCCGTGAACCGCAGTTATTTCTCTTGGCTCTGTGGCAAGAAGCAGTATGCTCTCGATGCCCGTGTGAAGGGTGGCGAGCGTCACATGATTATGAGTGGCGAGTACGATAAGGTGCTGCCGATGGATATCTATGGCGAATATCTGATTAAGGCCATCATCTCAGGCGATATTGATCGTCAGGAGGCGCTGGGCATCTATGAGGTAAGTCCCGAAGACTTCGCTCTGGCAGAGTTCGTTGATTCTTCTAAACTTGAATTGCAGCGTATTGTGAGGGAAGGACTAAATATCTTACGGAAAGAGAATAGTTAGTTTCCTTCCTAAGAACAGATAAGAACAAAGAATATGAGTTTTTTAAGGAATTATTTAAATAAGGTAAAGCCGAACTTCGAGGAGGGTGGCAAACTACATGCCTTCCGCTCGGTGTTCGACGGCTTTGAGACCTTCCTATACGTGCCTAACGACACGGCGAAGGCTGGTGGCGTGAATATTCACGATGCCATCGACTCGAAGCGTATTATGAGTATGGTGGTCATTGCCCTGATGCCAGCCATGCTGTTCGGTATGTATAATATCGGTTACCAGAACTATCTTGCTGCAGGAACGCTCGACAGCGCTTCATTCTTCGAGATATTCTTCTACGGCTTCCTCGCCGTACTGCCAAAGATTCTGGTGAGTTACATCGTCGGTCTGGGTATTGAGTTTGCCTGGGCACAGTGGAAGGGTGAGGAGATTCAGGAGGGCTACCTCGTATCAGGTATCATCATCCCGCTGATCATCCCCATCGGTTGTCCGCTGTGGATGCTGGCTCTGGCATGTGCCTTCTCAGTCATCTTCTGTAAGGAGATCTTCGGTGGTACGGGAATGAACATCTTCAATCCTGCCATCGCGGCCCGTATGTTCCTGTTCTTCGCCTATCCTGCCAAGATGACGGGTGATACCGTTTGGGTGGCTCAGGACAGTATATTCGGACTGGGTAACACACTGCCCGACGGTTTTACGGCTGCTACACCACTTGGACAGATTGCACAGGGTATTAACCCCAATGCCTCTATCTGCGACATGATTTGTGGTTTCATTCCTGGCTCTATTGGTGAGACCAGCGTGATTGCCATCGCCATTGGTGCTGTCATCCTGTTGTGGACAGGTATCGCTTCTTGGCGTACCATGCTGAGTGTGTTCGTGGGGGGTGCTGCCTTGGCACTGCTCTTCCAGAGCACGGGCTCT
>JAFZNI010000040.1 GCA_017551005.1 Prevotella sp. | reverse complement strand
TGGCTGAGAATACTATGCAGGCAGTGTTCACGGATGGGACAGGTTGTGCTGTAACAAACCTGATAGTTGTCTGCTTTCTCTCTGAAAATCTCTTCTCTGGTCTTCGGTGTCATACTTTTCTTTTCCATATCTGATGTCGTTATCTGGGTGCAAAGGTAATAATAATGTGAGACATAAACAAATTTATTTCATTAAAAATTCCATTTTCTCTATACATTTATACATTATTCATATATTCTATTATAAACCAGATAATTACAAGATGTATAGTGCTAAATACAAATTATTATCTATACATAAATGCCTCAAAATTTATCGTCTATAAGCGAAGATCTCTTTGTTATTACCTGAAAATCAATCTGTTCTATCATTATTCCAATGAACGAAACACTTTGTTTCACCCTTTGAAACAAAGTGTTTCACAGGCAGAAACAACTTGTTTCCAATGTTGCTATACCATGTAAACTATTATCACGATAACCCTAAAGTGATATCCGAAAAGGCCAAAAAGACCATTTTTTTCGACGGATAATGTATAGACGATAAATTCTGAATACAACTATACATCGATTAAAAGCCTAATATTCAATAATATAGAAAGAAAATGTATAGATGTATAGTTTTTTTGCATTTTTCCATTGAAATTTTGTAATATGTTTGGGTAGTTCAAAAATAATGTGTACCTTTGCAGTCGAAAACAACATTTCCCAAAAGACAAAATACAAAATAGCATGAATAAAGTTACCATCGTAAAACAATATCGGAATACACAGACGCTCAGGCAGATGGATCTCTCTGAGGTCGTTCAGGTCATACAGAATCAGGCATACGACGAATTATGTAAGGAACTGCGGTATGTCTATCCCTTGGTTGAGGTGCGCCAGAAGTATGAAACTATGGATGGCCTGTTGTATCTCTATACCAAGGACTTACCGAAGGTCTGCTTCACATCGCAGATGGAGAACAGAAACAAGCAGCGGGTGACGAAGGCATACAACGGGCTGGTGCTGTTGGAGGTGAATAACCTCGCTGCTTTCGATGAGGCTGAGGCTGTCAGAAAGGGTGCCAGTCAGATTCCCCATACACTTCTGGCCTTCGTCGGAGCCAGTGGCAGGAGCGTGAAGATTGTCTGCCGAGGGGAACTGTTCAATGGTGGACTGCCTGAAAGTGCCGAGGATATCAGCATCTTCCATACCAATCTTTATGAGAAGGCCCGTGTGGCGTATAACATGCAACTGGGCGTGACCATCGAGAAACTGGAACCAACACTCGACAGGGATTGTTATATCAGTAGTGACCCGAACCTGTTTTACAACCCTGGGGCGCAGACCTTCTATACCGACTGTTCCGACGTGGACAAGGCCGTTCGACCAGTGACACTTTACGCAGAGAAACAGGAGAAACTGATGCCTGGCATGGACAACAGCCGTGCTATGCACCTTATCTATGAGTATTGTCTCTCGAAAGCCTACGATGACACGGCGGGTATCAGTGACGGGGAGGAAAGGACACACCTGATCCTGACACGACAGGCTGGCTACTGTCAGGAGTCTGGACTGGCGATGGCAGTGGCACAGCGGTTGGCGATGTTCAGTCTTACCCTCGGCAAGGATCCGGATCTGGTGAAAAAGACGTTTGAGAATGCCTATCGTGAGGAGCACGAGAGGAAATACCGACAGCGCAAGAACATCACCAAACCGACGAAACATGTCCCTGCCGAGACGCTGCTGATGATGAAGGTGGACATCTTCCTCAATACCAACTACGAGTTGCGTAAGAATGTGATGCGGGGTGTAGCGGAATACAGGATGCGGACGGGCTACGGCTTCAACTATCAGGATCTGACGGAGGAGGCCCGTAACTCGATCACGATGAGGGCACTATCACAGGGCGTGAAGTGCTGGGACAAGGATATCAACCGATATGTGAACTCCAACGACATTGAACTCTATGAACCGATGACAGACTTCCTGGATCATCTGCCGAAGTGGGACGGCAAGGATCGTGTGGAACCCCTCGCCCGACGTGTCAAGACGGATTTCAAGGAATGGCCTTACCTCTTCCATATCTGGATGCGTTCGATGGTGGCCATGTGGCGCGGCAAGGGACAATTGACTGGCAATGCCCTCGTACCCATCTTAATCGGTCGGCAGGGTTGCGGAAAGACTTCCTTCTGTCGGATCCTGTTGCCCAGAGACCAGCGAGATTATTATAATGACCGCATCAACTTCAAGAACGAGCATGACCTGAACCTCGGACTGACCTCTTTTGCGCTGATCAATCTCGACGAGTTCGACAAGATCACCCAACGACAGCAGATCGTTTTGAAGTATCTTGTGTCGACCTCCGACTTGAAATACCGTCCGCCATACGGCAAGGCCTATTCGAGCCATCGTAGATATGCCTCGTTTATCGGCACCACGAACGAGAGTACGCCGCTGACGGATCCCAGTGGGAGTCGACGGTTTATCTGTGTCAACGTGGAGGGCGACATCGACTTTGAGACGCCGATAGACTATCCGCAACTCTATGCTCAACTGGAATACGAGGTGTCGAGGCAAAGACTACGCTACCATCTGACCCGCGATGAGGAGCACATGCTTATGGAGCACAACCTGCGCTACCAGCGTCTGACCCAACTTGGCGAGCAGTTGCTCTCGCTTTTCGAAAAGCCGGAGGGAACGGCGAAAACCAACCCCGAGGGTGGCCAATGGATGACACTGAAAGACATCTCCGCCCGTCTGAAGAAGGTGTTCAAGAGTGCCTACTTAGAGGATGAGGGCTCCTATATAAAAATAGGTAATTTCCTCAACCGCCCCGAATACAAGTTCGAGAGCGACCGCAAGTCCTTTGGCATGGTGTATTGGGTGAAGGAGAGGTAAGACTGGGGCTCACTTTGGCGCTTTTGGGCAAAAAATAAAATCTTAATAATTGTAAAATCAACCTTTGTATCGATAAAAGGAGCCTATCTGACGAATTTGTTTGGACGGTATTATTATTTTTCTTATCTTTGCAGCGGATTACAACAAATTTAATACAGAAATAAATGTTAAGACTGATTGATCAACGAACGCTGAACCTTACTTTGAGTGAGATATCAGGGCTTCGGAAATCGAAAAAAGGGAAAGATCTCGAAGAAATTTTCCTTGACAATGTGAGTCATGAGATAAGAACACCCTTAAATGTCATCATCGGACTGAACGACCTGCTCAACGGCGTAGCCGGACAACACATGGAGGAGGACGAGAAACTGATGCTGAAGGAGCATATTCACAAGAATGCAGACCGTCTGCTGACAGTGATGGATGACATCCTCGACCTCTCGCGGATGGAAAAGGGGACTCTGCCATTGCACAAGACGGTAGTCAGTCTGATGGAGATTTGTTTCAAGGCACGTGAAAGCGTGAAACATCTCGTGCGCAGCAATGTCAAATTACAGCACGAATATCCGGTAGCCTTGAAGGATACCTTAATATATACGGACGCGAGGCGTCTGGAACAGGTTCTGCATAATTTCCTGGAGAATGCCTGTCGACATACTTACAGTGGCACCATTACCCTTCGTGTGAAGGAATATCAGGACAATGAGACGAAGCAGCCGATGCTGCAAATCCGTGTGGACGATACGGGTGTGGGTGTGTCTCATGAACAGCGTGACTTGCTGTTTCTGCCGTTCAGGAAGGTGGATGGCAAGTCGGAAGGCTTGGGCATGGGACTGGCCATCTGTAAACAGATTGCCAAGATGCTTGGTGGGAAAACATACTATGATCAATACAATAAAGCAGGCGGTTCGAGTTTTGTACTCGAGGTGCCATTCGACAAGGTGTGACTCTGCGGAGTCACACCTTAATTTTTTAGTCTAATAGTGGAAAAAAGTGCTAATTAGTAGGGAAATTTGTTTTTTTTTCCTACTTTTGCGGCCAAATGGCGATTCGTTACACGAAAAAAGAGGAGATATGGAATGCTTCGTCGCATGGCGGAGGCATCTTGCTGGGGGTCATCTTCGGCGTGATCTTCCTCGTGTGGTGCTTCCACAGCGACAACAACTGGGCGAGGGTAGGGGTGATCCTCTATCTCTTTGGTATGCTCGGTTCGTATATCGCCTCGACCCTCTATCATGCCTTGCCGGCCTATGAACGATATAAGGTTGGGGATTCTTCGACGAGCGAAGCGGCAGAGCCGAGCGGCAAATCCCCTTCAACAGGTCCTGGCGGTATCTTAGGGCACCGTTCCAAATGGAAGGAGCGGTTGCGTAAGTGGGATCATGCCGCCATCTATTGGCATATTGCAGGCTCGTATTCTCCTCTGACGCTGACGGCCCTGCTCCAAACCAATTATCAATTATCCATTCTCCATTGTCAATTATCAGTCGGCTGGAGCCTCTTCTCGTTTGTGTGGGCTTGTGCCATCGCAGGAACGATAGTCAGTTTCATTAGATTGAAGGAGCATTCAAATGTTGAAACCTTCTGCTTTGTCGGTATGGGTTTGAGTATTCTCGTGGCATTCAAGCCGTTGATGGATTCCGTGTCTGCGGCAGCCATTATCTGGCTGATAGCCGAGGGCGTCTGCTACATCTCGGGTGCCGTGTTCTATTCGCTGAACAAGAAGAAATACATGCACTCCGTGTTCCATTTCTTTGTCCTCGCAGGCTCCGTCTGTCATATCATCGCCGTCTGGGACGTGCTGATGGAACAACTTTAAAAATTGATAATTGATAATGGATAATTGATAATTTGTTTGGCGGTTTGTGGGAATTTGATTAATTTTGCAGGCAAAATTTCCAAATAGAAAATTGTAAATCGTCAAATCGTAAATAGTAAATTGTCAAATTGTAAATGATATGGCTTATACACGTATGACTGCCGCTGAGGCTGCGGCACTGATTAAGAATGGCGACCATATCGCCATGAGTGGTTTCACACCGGCCGGTGTGGCCAAGGCAACAACCAAGGAGTTAGCAAAAATCGCTGTGGCCGAGCATGAGGCAGGCCGCGAGTTCAAGGTGGCCATCTTCACGGGTGCCTCCACTGGACAGAGCACCGATGGTGACCTGGCAAACGCCCAGGCTATCCTGTACCGTGCCCCCTACACGACCAATCCCGACTTCCGCAAGCACGTGAATGCTGGTGAGATCCCCTACAATGACCTGCACCTGAGTCACATGGCACAGGAACTGCGCTATGGCTTCTATGGTGATGTGGACTGGGCCATCCTCGAGGTGTGTGACATCGAGGAGGTAGGTAACGACTATCATGTCTATCTGACTGCTGCCGGTGGTATCTCTCCGACGGCTGCCCGTCTGGCCAAGAAGGTCATCCTGGAACTCAACAGTTTCCACAACCCCAATGCGAAGTATATCCACGACGTCTATGAGCCGTTGGATCCCCCATACCGCAAGCCCATTCCCATTTTCAATGTGAGCGACCGTATCGGTGTGCCTTACGTGTCGATTCCCAAGGAGAAGGTGGTGGGTGTCGTAGAGTGTAACATCCCCGATGAGGCCCGTGCCTTCAAAGATTCTGACCCTGTAACTGATAAGATCGGTTTCCTGACCGCTGAGTTCCTGGTGGACGAGTTGCACAAGGGACGTATCCCCAAGGAGTTCCTACCTTTGCAGAGTGGTGTAGGTTCGACGGCCAATGCCATCCTCGGTGCACTGGGTGAGGACAAGCACGTACCTGACTTCAATATCTATACAGAGGTGTTGCAGGATGCCGTTGTCGGCATGATGATGAACGGACGTGTGAAGGATGCCTCTGCTTGTTCGCTGACCGTCTCTAACGAGTGCCTGAAGCAGGTGTATGACAACATGGACTACTTCAAGAATCACCTGACCCTCCGTCAGAGTGAGATATCAAACCATCCGGCAGTGATCCGTCGTCTGGGTGTCATCGCCATCAATACCGCCATCGAGGTGGATATCTATGGTAATGCCAACTCTACCCATATCAGCGGCACGAAGATGATGAATGGTATCGGCGGTTCTGGTGACTTCATCCGCAATGCCTACCTGAGTATCTTCACCTGTCCTTCTGTGGCTAAGGGCGGCTGCATCAGCAGCGTTGTGCCTTTCGTGACCCACCAGGATTCTTCAGAGCATGACGTGAACGTCATCGTGACGGAACAGGGTGTGGCCGACCTGCGTGGCAAGAGCCCGATGCAGCGTGCACAGACCATCATTGAGAACTGTGCGCATCCTGACTACAAGCAGTTGTTGTGGGACTACCTGAAACTGGGTACTGGTGGTCATACGCACCATTGTCTCACCGCAGCCTTCGCCATGCACGACACACTGGCTCGCAAGGGTGACATGAAGTTGACAGACTTCTCGGAATATGTGAAATAAAGTGGGACGAGGATAGAGGAATGCTTTCTTCTATCCTCGTTCTCTTTCTACATTCCACCATATAAATATGAAACTAAAAACCAATACGAGCCTAATAGTCATCATTGCAGCAGCGATTTTGCTGCAGGGATTATCGGCTGTGCAGTATTACTATACGCGCAGTCTGTTGGCTGACGAGTTGGAAAACAGGGCCGAGTCGGAAATCACATCGAAGGCCATTATCGTGAAAAACACACTGAACCTGGCAGAAAATTCGTTAAACGGGCATATCTGGGACTTGAAAAGAAATCTCTTCCATCCGGATTCTTCGTATAGTGTGATGGAGTTGGTACTCGAGTCTCATCCTGATCTGACGGGCTGCTGGGTGGCCTACGTGCCAAACTTTTTCCCGGAAAAGGGACGCTTGTTCGAGCCCTTTGTCTGGTGGGACAATGGGGAGATTAGGCATGCCGAGATTGCGGCTGAGGGTCGCGACTATACCCAGAACCGTTACTATAAAGCCGTCTGTGAGTCGGATGCCCCCATGTGGACGGATCTCTATCGTGATATGGTTTCAGGCCTGAATCTGGTGACTTATATTGTCCCCATCCATGACGGTAAGGGGAATCTTGTGGCGATGTTCGGTCTTGACATGTCAACGGAGCAGTTGGGCGACACGCTCAACTACCGGCATATCTACCCTTCATCCTACGATTTCCTGCTGACGGAGAAAGGCCAGTTGATTGCGGGTCCGAAGCACGCAAAAGAAAAGAAAGTGCAGGAGATGGATCATATCATCAGTATGATCAACGACAGTACGGTGGAGAAGTCGCCGAGCAATAGCGGTCGAAGTTCCGTCATCCCCTTTGAAGATGCTGATGGCGATGAAGGTCTGGTGTTCTATGCTTATCTGAAGGGGGAGCCAAAATGGAAGATTGCCGTGGTGTGCTACGATAAGGAGGTCTATGCCAAGTTGATGAAGATGCGTCGCACCATCGGCATCCTGATGTTGCTGGCGCTTCTGGCATTGGGTCTGATTATCGCCCGCTATGTCAAGAACAACAATAAGTTGCAGAAGGCAAACCTAAAACAGGAACGTATCGGCAGTGAGTTGCGTATTGCGACGAATATCCAGAAAGAGATGTTGCCTCGATCGTTCTCATTGGCACGCGACGATATCGATATCTTCGGTTCGCTGACACCTGCCCGAGAGGTGGGTGGCGATCTCTATGACTTCTTCGTCCGCGATGAGAAGTTGTTCTTCTGCATCGGCGATGTGAGTGGCAAGGGGGTGCCCTCGGCCATTGTGATGGCTATGATACATACGATGTTCCGTATGGCTTCTGCCCATGAGAATAATCCAGCCCGCATCATGCAGACCATCAACGAATCCTCGTGCGAGGGCAATGAGTCGAATATGTTCGTTACGATGTTCATCGGCGTGCTTGACCTGCCTACAGGACATCTGCGATATTGCGATGCCGGACACGACGCACCGATAGTGCTCTACAAGTCTGCTGCCGCCATTCCTGTAACGCCCCATTTACCGATAGGTGTGTTTAATGATACGGCGTATAAGACCCAGGAGACGATGCTTGCCCCAGACAGTACCATCTTCCTCTATACCGACGGCTTGACGGAGGCCAAGAAAGAAAAGAGGCAGTTCTTCGGTCTTCAGCGCACGGAGGAGGTGCTTAGCAAATGTGCCCAGCAGCAGTTGAAGCCTCAGCAGATCATAGAGACCGTCAGCGAAGAGGTGCACCGGTTCATCGGCGAGGCCGAACAGAGCGACGACCTGACCATGCTCGCCATCCGATATACCCCCCAGCAATATGAGAGTATGCTGACAGAAACACTCGTGTTGAAGAACGATGTCCACGAGGTGCCCCGTTTCAGCAACTTTATGAAAGCAACTACGGAAAAGTTGGGCATCGAGCCATCACTGGCCCGACAGTTGCGACTTGCCGTCGAGGAGGCTGTGGTCAACGTCATCGACTACGCCTACCCCATAGGTACTAAGGGTGACATTACTATCCATGTGATGTCGGATGGGCGCACCCTCCGCTTTCAGATCATTGACTCCGGCGTGGCCTTTGACCCCACGGCGAAGGAAAAGACCGATACGACCCTCTCTGCTGAAGACCGACAGATCGGTGGACTGGGTATCCTGTTGGTGCGCGAGTTGATGGACAGCATCAACTATGAACGCGAGGATGGCAAGAATGTACTGACACTTATTAAAAAAGTAAAAAGACTCGTTGGTTGAATTAAAATAATGCATACTTAACTTGCCCTATGGGCCTATGATTGAGAAGATGAAAATACTGCAACATGGTAAAGGCAGCCACTTTGGCTCCCATCCTAGCGAAGAAGCCTTCTGGCTGCTTTGCATAATTGCGTATCATCATGAGGTGGTCGTTCAGTTGAGAAAAGACCGTCTCGATTCTCTTTCTGAAGCG
>JAFZNI010000350.1 GCA_017551005.1 Prevotella sp. | reverse complement strand
TGAACGGCGACCAAGACCATCAAGGCCGCCATGTCCGCATCGCCTGCGGCGAATGGAAGATACTCCACGTAAAATTATACGATTACAAATAGTATATCGATATAAAATTAGAAGAAATGAGAAAAGCAAGCAGAGAGATGGATGCCACCTTCGCCTTGGAGGTATTGGATAAGGCACCGTACGTCACCGTCAGTTTCGTGCGACCCGATGGCACACCCTACGGTGTACCCCTGTCGTTGGCTCGAACAGACGAGAAGACCTTTTATTTCCATTGTGCCCTAGAGGGAGAAAAACTCGACTGCATAGCGACTAATCCCCATGTGGCGCTGTCGGCAGTCACCCGCTGCACGCCTACTGTCGGCCCCAAGGATGGCAGTTTTACCCTACAATACAAATCGGCAATGGCTATTGGCAAGGCCGAGGTTGTAACGGATAGAGACGAGAAGATAGAGGCTCTCCGTTTCATCTGCCAGCGATTCCTTCCCAAACACATGGTTTTTGATAACCTTTGAAACATATATTATCGATGTCAAGGGTGTTATACTATACCTTTGCCTATGAATCAAAAAATCCCTCATCTCTCCCTAAATCTCTGGAAAAACCTTTGTACAAAGGGGTTTGAGCACGGGAGGGATGTTGCTGATCCCTCCCATATCTCTCCCGTCAACACTCCCATCTGATTCATGCTGCCCTGAGTGGAACCACTTTGTAATAGGCCACGTGAGAATGCTCCTTGTGCTCAAAACCCAGAGCAGAGATAGCCTTGCCAAGTTTGACCCTATTACCCATCGTGTTCTCAAGCGTAGGATAATCCTTTTGTATGATGTCAATCATCTGACCACAGTTCATCGTCTTGACCGCCTCACCCTCAACAGGCTGACGGAAACAGGCAATGAACATCTCACCAAGGTCTTTCTTCTCCATGAAGTCCAGATTCAACTGCTGGATACGGGCCACCTCGTCGTTGTTGAACCAGTAGGGTGCCTTCTGCTCCTGCAATTCATAGATCACCTGTGCATAAAACTGACCGTAGTCGATCTCACCAGAATTGTCAATCATCTGCCCGTCTGGAATCAGGATGCAGATGTAGCGACGCGAGCCTGTAACATCCTTCAGCGGATGGCGGTTGTTGGTGGTGGCCACGAACGAGGCGAATCGAGGGCGATCGTCCTGAGTCTTGCCAAAGATCGGGCGGCCGTTTACCTTGCTGACAGACAATGTCTGCTTCAGTGATGACTGCTGAGAAGGACGGATTGCCTCCAACTCGTCGAGGTTGACAAAGAGGTTGTTCGTCAAAGCCATCTCCTTGTCGAACTTGTTGGACAGGTTCAGATGGTCGAGAAAGTACTCACGCAGATGCAAGGGCAACAGACGACGCACGAAAGTGGTCTTTCCGCAACCCTGATTGCCGATGAACGTTGGGACGCACTCGTTGCCATGCAGCATGTCCATCTGTAGCCAGTGAGCCACAGACGAGCGCAGCCAGATGGTCAAGTAGTTCAGTTGCTCGGAGGTGATGCCAGACAGACGTCCGAAGACCTTGGCGATATGGTTCTGGCCGTCCCATTCAGGCAGGCTTTTAAGAAAGGCCTGCACAGGATTGTGCTCAGGCACTTCCTCCGAGGTCACATACTCCGTGATCTCCGTCTTGGGGCTTCCCTTCTCCAGCACTTCTTCGCGCTTGGCACGAATGATGATGCTGTTGAGGGCCGCCTGCGTCAGAGGACGGTAATTCAATTCAGCCTCTTTTTCTGAGGCGCACGAGAGATTGTCGATGGTTTCGACACTGTTGCCTTCAGCCTTGTTGTCAGCCTTAGGCAGAACCGCAAACTCCACTTTCCCGTTAAGGATATTCCTACGGAATCGGTAGTTCGCCATGAGGAACTGCTCAATCACAAGCGTTCCTTCCTGAGAGGCTCCTAGAGTCTCTGCAGGCAAAAGATTGCTCTTTACCATATCTATAAATAATAAAAGTCTAACCTATTCCTTCAAGCCTTTTCCTTGTAGCAATATTGGCGCGCTTTCCACAGCATCGCATTTTCGAATGCAAAAATACAAAATTTTTTTGCGGTTTGCAAGTTTTTTCCAAAAAATCGTGTTAAAAATACAAATGTTAAAATCTACATGGAACGCTGTCAGTTGGCGACAGGAGAGATCAAGGGAGGGATGGTCACTCACTGCCCATTATTATGCAAAATAAAAGAAAAACAAGTATCAGAATGCAGATTTTTCTTGAAATGTTTGTTATATTAAACATTTTTACTTAATTTTGCACCCAATAAAGTACAATTATGGGCAAGAATACATTTGGAAAGACGATGCCAAGGGCATTGAGCCAGAACCTGAAGATCATGGGCGAACAGATTATGCTGGCACGCAAGCGCAGACATCTTTCCATGCAGGACATCGCAGACAGAGCAACGGTGACACGACTGACTGTCTCTAAAGTAGAACATGGTGACCCGACGGTCTCCATGGGCATTTATGCACGTGTACTCTTTGCGTTGAATCTGGAAAACGACATCACCCTGCTTGCTGCCGACGACGCTCTTGGCAGACAACTTCAGGATGCGGAATTACTGAGACGATGAAGAGGATTATAGTTTACGCAGATTTTGATTTCCTATCTACCCCTCAAGAGATAGGAACGTTAGGCTACGAACATGTTCGTGGCAAGGATCATTTTGTCTTTGAGTATTCGCGCCAGTGGCTGAAGCAGTATGGCGGCATTCTGCTGAGCGGTGATCTAATGAATGTTCCTTCGTTGCAGCATCCTCGCGGCAATGATAATGTGTTCGGATTCGTCAAGGATTCCTTTCCCGATCGTTGGGGGCGCTTGTTGCTTGACCGCAGGGAGCGACTGACGGCTCAGTCAGAAGGGAGACCGACACGTATGCTTACTGATTACGACTACCTCATCGGTATTGAGGACTTCACTCGTATGGGTGGCATACGTTACAAGGAGGAAGATAGCGATAACTATATCAATACGAGTGCAAAATATCTCGTTCCTCCAATTGAAAGCCTTCGCGCCCTATGTGATGCGTGCCATGAGATTGAGTTGGCGGAAGAACGTAATGAATTGCCAGAACGACGTTGGCTTGACCAGTTGATTGATCCAGGAACCTCACTCGGTGGTGCTCGTCCAAAGGCTAATGTGATTGATACCGATGGCACACTATATGTAGCCAAGTTCCCATCTAAAAAGGACTTGGAGAATACGGAACTCATTGAATACTTCTCGCATCAACTCGCTGCCAAGGCTGGCATCAATGTAGCAAAGACCCGTACCATCAGGATTTCAAAAGACCGCGACCTGCTGCTCTCCGAACGTTTCGACAGGACAAGGGAAGGCCGTCGCATTCATTTCGCTTCTGCTATGTCATTACTTGGTTTTGATGAAGGAGCCGGCAGCAGCACAGGCAATGGTTATCTGGACATCGTAGATTTCATCCTTCACGGTTGCACCGATGTACGGCAGAATCTCAGAGAACTTTTTCGCAGAGTGGCCTTCAACGTCATGTTCGGAAACACCGATGACCATTTCCGCAATCATGGTTTCCTGCTTACTCCGAAAGGCTGGACACTCTCACCTGCATACGACATTAATCCGGGAGCAAAGTCACATCAATGCCTGCTCATTGACTCATATACGGAACAGTCGGACATCAATGCCCTGCTCTCCGCAAGCGAGAACTACATGCTCGAAAGACAGGAAGCAGCAGAGATTATCGAGGAAGTTCGTGCCGTCATCAAAGACTGGCGCAAGACTGCCACGGAACTGCAAATAGCCCCCAAACTGCTCGGATCATATTGCATGCGTTGGGATGAGCAATGATTTTGAAAATATACAGGAAATAAAGTGAAATATATTCCCGCAGATTTGAGGGAATATATTTTGTGATGGGAATATATTCCCTTAAATGCGAGGGAATACTTTTTAGATTCGAAATATATTCCCTTAAAATCGAGGGAATATTTTTTAGGTTTGAAATATATTCCCTTAATCGCGAGGGAATACTTTTTGAGTTCGAAATATATTCCCTTGAAATCGCGGGAATATTTTTTAAGTGTGAAATATATTCCCTTAAATGCGAGGGAATATTTTTTTCGATAATCTTTTTATGGTTTTTGTTTGGTTATTAGATTATTTTTTGTTACCTTTGCACCATAATTATAAAACACATAAAAAAGACAAAGAATATGAGTGAAACAGAACAGAGAGGCAATGCTTGGAAGTTTAGGCATCGTACTCCCCTTAACGGCAAAGCAAAGCCGCAGAAGAGTCGTGAGTTGAAAATGAAGGCACAGTTCACGTTTGATGATTTTTATTGTTCGCCACTGCGCGAGGAGCGTTGTTATGAGGTAAAGGAAGACGGTGTAGGGAAGCCTCAACTGATGGAGAACTACGTGGCGCGAGACCTGCCAGAGGTTCGTAAGACAGGTATCTGGGTCATGGACGAGTACATCAGCAGCCTGGCTGCAGGACAGTTTGATGTGTCGGTTTTCTGTGAGGAACGGGGTCTGAGGGTTAGTGACATTGACTCGTTGGTGTTTATGCTAATAGGTATGCGTGGCATTGATTTCCGCCAGCGCTATCAATTGCAGGTGATGAACGAGTTGTTACGCTACACGACGCTCACGCCCGCAGAAGTGGCTCGTCGATCAGGTTTCGGCTCGGCTTTCAACCTCTACCAGATAACAAAGCGCGAATATGGTGAGGCTCCCGTAGAGCACCGCAAAAACATCCGTGAACCAGGCGACGAGGGGCGCTACAGATAAGAGATGAGTTAAAAGAATGGACAGAAGAGTTTTTATCAAGAAAGCCACGATGGCGGCTGCACGCACGTGCTTCACTTCTGCAGGAATGGCAATCTACCGAAGGGACGCAAGAACTCGTATAGTCTGACATGTTAGTATTTGAACGAGGAGCCGCCGAGGAACTCGCGGAGGAGCGAGGTGGGTGGTATCTGGCCTTCAGGGATGGGACGGATGTAACTCAGGAACTTGCGCAGACGGTAGGCCTCGGCATACTCTGGGCAGTTCTCAGGCACTTCCTCCAATAGCGGCTCGGCCTGGCTCTTGATGACAGCCAGTTCAAAGAGCATGGCGGTGTTGAACATCGCGTCGGCATTCTCCTGATAGGGGAAAATCCATTTGTTCTCTCCTGCCCGTACGGACGGCCAGCGACGGATGGTCTGTAAGGCCGAGACAGCACGATACTTATGGTCGCGGATAATGCGACGCAGCAGGCGGTTGTCGGTGGTGGGGATGTAGTTGTGGTTGTCGAGCAGGATGGTGGTCAGTGCCGAGGCATAGATACGGTAGATCTGTTCATTGGGAATCTGAGAGGTCAGTTCTGGATTCAGGGCATGGATACCCTCCACGACGAGGATCTCGTTCTCGCCAAGGCGCAGTCTTTTACCGCTCTTCTGACTGGTTCCCGTGGGGAAGTCATAGCGTGGCAGTTCCACCTCCTCGCCACGGAAGAGGGCAGCGAGTTGTTCGTTGAAGAGTGGCAGATTCAGAGCGTGCAGATGCTCGAAGTCATAATCTCCCTTTTCGTCACGGGGTGTGTGCTCTCGGTCGATGAAATAGTCGTCGAGCGAGATATTCACAGGACGGATGCCGTTGACGGCCAGTTGTACGCTGAGACGTTTACATGTGGTGGTCTTGCCTGATGACGACGGGCCTGCGATGAGCACCAGTTTCGTACCCTTACGACGGGCGATCTCATCGGCTATCTGGGCGATCTTCTTCTCCTGTAGGGCCTCGCTGATCTGGATGAGGGTGGAGTAGTGCCCCTGTTGGATGACGTCGTTCAGGTCGCCTACAGTGCGCAGTCCGAGAATGTCCTGCCAGTGGTGGTGCTCCTTGAAGATGCCGAACATCTTGTCCTGATGCGTCATCTCGCCGAGTTCGTTGGGGTGTTCGCGCGACGGCAGGCGCAGCAGCAGACCGTCGTAGTATTTCTCCACACCGAAGAGGTAGAGTTGCGAGGTGTTGGTGAGCAGCGAACCGTAGTAGTAATCGACATAGCCGTCAATATCGTAATAAGTCGAATAGAGCCGGCCTGTGGATTTCAGCAGTTTCACCTTCGAGTGGTTGTGCAGGC
Organism: Prevotella sp.; assembly: GCA_017551005.1. Classification (GTDB taxonomy): domain Bacteria; phylum Bacteroidota; class Bacteroidia; order Bacteroidales; family Bacteroidaceae; genus Prevotella. The sequence goes on along the minus strand of JAFZNI010000350.1, from coordinate 8,867 downwards.
CCTCGAAGAGTGTGATGGCCTCCTCAGTGGTGGTCTCGTGGCGATGGACAGGCAGACCTGCATCCACTACCTCCTGCATACGACGGCGGATGGCTCCAGCATCATCGAGGGTAACGGGGCGTCCGATATTAAGATTCACGTAGTAGCCGTTGCTGACAGGGATGTCGATGGCCACCTTACAGGGGTCGAAGAGTTCGTGGGCCACCTTGCAGAGCACGAAGAAGAGGGTGCGAGTGTAGGCGCGGCTGCCGCTGGCGGAGGTGATGTCGAGGAACTCCACCTCTTTCTGCTTATAGACGCGGAAGTGCATGCCTTCCACCTTGTTGTTGACATGGGCGGATATGGGGCCGTGCTCCATCTGCAGGCCTGAGAGTTGGTAAACTTCTTCCAGTTGGGCACCCATCGGCACCTCAATGGTCTTTCCGTTATTCTTAATGTAAATCTGTACTGTCTGTTCCATTCTGCTTTGTTGTTTCAGGAAAAATTTTCTGCAAAGATAAAAAAAAACTGTGATAATCTGTTTTTTCTGTGGCTTTTTTTGTAATTTTGTACCCAAATTAAATCATAAAGAGTATCTTATGCTGGTTTTAATCAAACTACTTGGCTCACTCGCACTTCTTATGTTCGGTATGAAATCGATGAGTGAAGCCTTGCAGAAGATGGCAGGCCCCCAGTTGCGTCATGTCTTGGGCGCAATGACTACCAATCGTTTTACAGGTATGTTGACAGGTATGCTGGTGACGGCATCCGTACAGTCTTCCACCGCTACGACGGTGATGACTGTCTCATTCGTCAATGCAGGTCTGCTCACCTTGGCACAGGCCATCTCGGTGATTATGGGTGCCAATATTGGAACCACGCTGACGGCTTGGATCATGTCGGCAGGTATGTCATTCGACATCAGCATGGTGTCGTATGCCGGCTTCTTCTTAGGTATTATTCTTATTTACATGAAGAGTCACCGTTATATCGGAGACTTCCTCTTCGGTCTGGGACTCTTGTTGCTGGGACTCACCACGTTGAGGCTCACAGGTGCAGAGATGGATCTGGGCCACAATGAGACGGTGCTCAATTTCTTTGCTTCCTTCGATCCTGACTCGTTCCTGACCACCCTGATCTTCCTGTTTCTGGGTGGCGTACTCACTTTCTGTGTGCAGTCGTCGGCTGCGGTGATGGCTATCACGATGATCCTCTGTTCCAGTGGTGCACTGCCCATCTATCAGGGTATTGCCTTGGTGATGGGTGAGAACATCGGAACGACGGTCACTTCCAACCTGGCCGCATTGTCGGCTAATACACAAGCCCGTCGGGCTGCCTTGGCCCACATGTTCTTCAATGTGTTTGGCGTCATCTGGATTCTGTTTGTCTTCCGTCCCTTCATCGATGCCGTCTGCGGACTGGTGGGTTATGATGTGACAATGGCAAAAGATGCGGTATCGTCAGAGGCATTTCTGGCGAATGCTGCAAAACTGACCTTCGTGCTGGCTGCCTTCCACACCTGTTTCAACGTGGCCAATACCTTCATCCTCATTTGGTTTATCCCTCAGATCGAGCGTTTCGTGTGCTGGGTGATCAAGTCGAAGAAGGTGGACGAGGAAGAGGACTTCCGTCTGCACTTCATTACGGCTGGCTTCATGAAGACGCCAGAACTCTCGGTGTTCGAGGCACAGAAGGAGATCCAGAATTTCTCCAAACGTATGCACAGGATGTTTCAAATGGTGCGCGACTTGCTGGAACTCTCTACATCCGTTTCCGCCAAGTCCAAGGACAACGATGCAGAGTTCAACAAACTATTCAGTAGGATAGAGAAGTACGAAGGTATCTCAGATAACATGGAACTGGAGATTGCCAACTATTTGAACTCAGTGAGTGACTCCCATCTCTCTGATGACACCAAAGGTAAGATCCGTGCCATGCTGCGTGAGATTTCCGAACTGGAAAGTATCGGCGATGCCTGCCAAAAGATGGCGCGTACGATCTCGCGTAAGTACAATGCTAAGCAAGACCACTTCAACGAGAAGCAATACGAGCACCTCCACCAGATGATGGAACTTACGGATCAGTCACTTACGCAGATGAATAAGTTGATTGTTGGTCGCAAGGATTCGTTTGATGTAAACCGCACTTTCAATATCGAGAACGAGATCAACAACTATCGTAATCAACTGAAATCGCAGAACATTGTCGATGTCAACAACCACGAATATACTTACGCCGTAGGTACCATTTACATGGACCTCATTAATGAGTGCGAGAAATTGGGTGACTATGTGGTGAATGTCGTTGAGGCCCGTATGGGAATTCGATAAAGGTAAAATAATAAAAAGGTTAATCCGTAAACCGTAAATAGATTATATGCTGGTTTTGTTTAAACTATTAGGCTCGCTCGCCTTGTTGATGTTCGGTATGAAGTCAATGAGCGATGCCTTGCAGAAGATGGCGGGTCCGCAGTTGCGCCATGTCCTTGGTGCGATGACCACCAACCGTTTCACAGGTATGTTGACGGGTATCTTCGTCACTGCTGCCGTACAGTCGTCAACGGCTACGACGCTGATGACGGTGTCGTTTGTCAATGCAGGACTGTTGACACTCGTTCAGGCCATCTCCGTCATCATGGGTGCCCATATCGGAACGACGGTGACGGCGTGGATCATGTCACTCGGTTTCTCATTTAACATCACCGACTACGTCTATCCGGCCTTCTTCCTTGGCATCATCCTGATCTATATGAAGAAGCATCGCATCGTGGGTGACTTCCTCTTCGGTGTGGCCTTCCTCTTCCTGGGATTGGGAACCCTGCGAACGACAGGTGCTGAAGCCGTGACAGGCGAGTATGCCGAAGCGGTCAATTATTTCTTCGACAGTTTCAATGCATCCACCATATGGAACTCCCTGTTGTTCCTCTTCATGGGTACGGTGCTCACACTCTGCGTGCAGTCGTCGGCTGCCATCATGGCCATTACCATGACGCTGTGCTCTACGGGTGTGCTCCATATCGACCAGGGTATCATGGTGGTGTTGGGCGAGAATATCGGTACCACCATCACCTCTAACATTGTGGCGCTGACGGCGAATGTGCAGGCACGACGGGCTGCCTTTGCGCACCTGTCGATCAATACGTTAGGTGTCATCTGGGTGCTGATTGTACTGAAGCCCTTCTTCGCTGCCGTCTGTTCGTTTGCGGGCTTTGATGCCTCCATGCCACCCAGTGATCCGGAGTTTGCCCTGAAGGCCTCAATGACACTGGCCACCTTCCACTCTGCCTTCAACGTCAGCAACACGTTCCTGCTCATCTGGTTCGTACCCTATGTTGAGCGCTTCGTCTGCTGGGTCATCAAACCCAAGAAGGTCGATGAGGAGGATGAGTTCCGTCTGCACTTCATCACCTCTGGTATCATGAAGACCCCAGAACTCTCTGTGCTCGAGGCTCACAAGGAGATCAGGTCTTTCTCGGAGCGTATGCAGCGGATGTTCGGAATGGTAAAAGAATTGCTGACCCTCTCGTCGAGTGCAAATAATAAGAAGGACAATAAGGAGAGCGACTTCAATAAACTCTACTCCCGTATCGAGAAGTACGAGGGCATCAGCGACAACATGGAACTGGAGATTGCCAAGTACTTGGATCAGGTGGGCGATGCGCACCTCTCCGACGAGACGAAGGCGAAGATACGCGCCATGCTGCGTGAGATCTCCGAACTGGAGAGTATCGGCGATGCCTGCTTCAATATGGCCCGTACCATCTCACGCAAGTACAACGCCAAGGAGGATCACTTCACCCAGGCGCAGTATGATCATCTCCATCAGATGATGGAACTGACAGACCAGTCGCTGTCACAGATGAACAGTCTGATGCTGGGACGCAAGGAGGCTTTCGACGTGAACCGTTCCTTCAACATCGAGCATGAGATCAACAACTTCCGCAACCAGTTGAAGGCACAGAACATCACCGACATCAACAACCACGAGTACACTTATGCCGTAGGCACCATCTACATGGATCTCATCAACGAGTGTGAGAAACTGGGCGACTATGTGGTGAATGTCGTTGAGGCCCGCCTCGGCATCCGATAAAGGTAAAAAGGTAAAAATAAGAAAATCCCCGAATCGTTTGGCGGTTCGGGATTTTTTGTGTACTTTTGCAGCCGATTTCAAGGGGTGCCTGCGTGTGCAGGCTGAGATGATACCCTCTAACCTGATCCGGATCATACCGGCGTAGGGATGGAACACAGGATTTATCAACACAATTTTCCCCCTTTACATTATTTATAATTAAAGGTACAACGAAGTATGAAAAGATTTGTTTTAGGAATGACGGCGCTGGTGTGCGCAGTAAATGTAAGCGGCCAAAACAAGGCTGCACTGTATGACTCCACACAGGTGGAACAGTTGCAGGAGGTGGTGGTGCAGGGTGTCCGTGCGCAGAAGAATGCGCCTTATGCCATCGCCAACATCAAGAAGACGGAACTCAATGAATTCTCGAAGACGGGTAAGGAACTGCCCTTCCTCTTCTCGCAGACACCTGGTGTGCTGGCATGGAGCGAGAATGGTGTAGGTACGGGTACCACCTATATGCGCATCCGTGGGGCAGGCGACTCGCGTATCAATGTCACCCTCGACGGTGTGCCACTCAATTCGCCTGAGGACCAGTGCGTGTTCTGGGCAAATATGAACTCGTATGGTTCCCTGCTTGGAAGCGTACAGATTCAGCGCGGTGTGGGAACATCCACGAATGGCGACGGCGCCTTTGGTGGTACGGTGGCCCTCTCATCGGCTACACCCAGTCAGCAGGCTGGCGCAGAGGTGTCGGCCTCGTATGGCTCGTTCAATACGTTTAATGTGGGTGGTAAGTTCTCTACAGGGCTGTTGTGGAACCACCTCATCCTCGACGGTGCCTACCACCAGACGAATACAGACGGCTTTATTGACGGCACCTCAGGGCGCAGCGGCTCCTACTATGGCGGTCTCAGTTGGGTATCGGACGATGTCATTGTCCGCTATAAAAACATCGGCAACTTCGAGCGCACTGGTCAGGCCTGGAACGGTGTGACGGCAGGTACCAACGACCTGAGCATCATGGATGGCACATACGGTGAGAAAACTGGTATCAAGACCTACAAGGATATGTGGGATAAGGGCTTAGGTAAGTTCAATTCGCTCTATGAGGCCATGATCATCGGCAACGATGGTACTTATAGCACCCAGCGCTATCAGATGAGCGATGGTACCTATTGGGACAAGACCACGGATAACTTCTGGCAGAACCATAATATCCTCTCCGCCTCATGGAACATCAGCGACAAGTGGAGCACCTCTGCCTCGCTGCACTATACCTACGGTTATGGTTACTACGAGGAGTTCCGTCCAAACAACAAACTCTCGAAGTTTGGTCTGAGCATGACAGATACTGACGGCAATAAGATCAAGAAGACCGATTTCGTGCGTAAGAAGGGCCTGACGCAGCATACATACGGACTGGTGTGGAACGCCAACTACAAGGATGAGGCGTGGGATATCATCGGTGGACTCTCGCTCCAGAACTTCGACGGCAACCATTTCGGCTATGTCACCTATGCTGCCCATCCTGAGGTGAAACAGAAGATTCTCGCCAACGGCGACTACAAATACTACGACTCCGACGCCCATAAACTCGATGGCAATGTTTATCTGAAGGCCGCCTACCACCTCAACGACCAGTGGGATGTGTTTGCCGATATGCAGTACCGTCACGTGGGTTATAAGACCGACGGTATCAACGATAAGTTTTACGATGACGAGAGCGGTTACTACAACCAGCGCCTTGACATCAACCAGAAGTACGACTTCCTGAATCCCAAGGCAGGTTTCTCGTGGACGCTCAATAGTCACCGTGTGTATGGCTCTATCGCCATGAGTCATCGCGAACCAGAACGCAACAACTTCACCGACAACGGCTCCTATCCTGCTCCGAAGGCAGAGTCGTTGATGGACTTCGAACTGGGTTACACCTTCACCAACGACATCTGGCATGCAGGTGTCAACGGCTACTATATGAAATATACCGATCAGTTCGTGCAGACGGGTTTGTTGAGTGACATCGGTGAGAACCTCACCACGAACATCAAGGACTCCTATCGCCTGGGTGTCGAACTGCAGGCGGGAGTCAACATCACTCCTTGGCTCTCCATCGAGGGTAATGCCGCCCTGAGCAGCAACAAAATCAAGGACTTCGACGAGGTGGTGGAGGACTGGGACAATGGTTCACAGACCATCCACTACGACAACTCCACGCTGGCCTTCTCACCGTCGGCCATCCTCAACGGTTTTGTGAACTTCCACTATCAGGGACTTCAGGCCACGTGGCATACGAACTACGTGTCGCGCCAGTATCTCGACAATACGGAGAATGCTGACCGTTCGCTGCCCTGCTACAGTGTGTCGAACGCCTCACTGAGTTATACGCTGAAAGGAGTCAGGAGTCAGGAGTCAGGAGTCAGGAGAAAAACTTTCTTCAAGGAGGCGATCTTCGGTTTGAACTTCAGCAATATCTTCAATCGTCGCTATGCCGCCAGCGGATGGGTGTACTCCGCCATCTGCGACAGTTACGGACATCCCAACGACAACCGTTACTACCAGATCGGCTTCATCCCCATGGCAGGCTTCACGATGGCGGGAAATATCACGCTACGCTTTTAAGCCACAGATTACACAGATCAACACAGAGATGATATGATGGAGTTTTTGGCGGAACATTGGTTGGATATAGTGACGACGGTCTTGGGACTGGCATATATCCTCTTGGAGTATAAGGCCAGTATCTGGATGTGGCTCGTGGGATTCCTCATGCAGGCCCTCGGCATTGTGCTCTATTACCAGAAAGGACTCTATGCCGACTGCGGCATGGAGTTCTACTATCTGGCCATGACCGTCTATGGCTATTGGCGGTGGGTTTCTAGGCCCCCAAAGTTCTTGGACGAGCCAAGCGGCAAAGCCGAGCGAGGGGGCGACAGGGGTCTGAACGAGGGATTACCCATCCGCCACTTCCCAAAGCGCCTTGTGCTGCCTTGGATGCTGCTGATCGCCACCGTCTGGGCCGCCATCTACTGGCTCCTCGTGACGTTCACCAACTCCAACGTCCCTCTTGCCGACAGTTTCACCACCGCCCTCAGCATCGTAGGCATCTGGGCGTTGGCACACAAGTACTTGGAACAATGGTTTATCTGGATTGCTGTCGATGTGGTGACCTGTGTCCTCTATTTCTATAAGGATATCCCCTTCAAGGCCTCGCTCTATGCCCTCTACGTCGTCATCGCCATCTTCGGCTACTTCAAGTGGCGGAAGATGATGGCAAAAGACAACGGGTAGGCGACCACAGGTCAGCCTAAGCCTTACGCCTGGAGATAACTACCGACAGTCCCATCGATAGTAACAATACCCCAAAGATGATGGCTAATGACCACGGGGTACGAATTTCGATGTGAGGCATATTAATGTCAATGCCGAGTAGTTTTCCAAAGCCATTGACATATTCGTTCATCGCCAGCAACATTTTGATACCCACAAAACTGAGGATCACCCCCAGACCGTATTTCAGATAAGTAAAATACTTCGCCACAGCGGCGAGGGCGAAGTAGAGCGCACGCAGGCCGAGGATGGCGAAGATGTTCGACGTGAGGATGATAAACGGATCGCGACTCACGGAGAACACAGCGGGTATCGAGTCCACGGCAAACGCCACGTCCGTTGTCTCAATCACGATCAGCGCAATAAACAGCGGTGTCGCCAGCCATCGCCCTCCCGTCTCCTGACTCCTGACTCCTGACTCCTGACTCCTGACAAAAAAATTATCCTCATGCATCTTGTCCGTCACGGGGAAGAACCGTTTGAAGATCTTCACGAAGATGTTCTTCGACGGATCCACGCTCTCGTCATCCTTATGACTGAACATCTTGATACCCGTATAGATCAAGAAAACACCAAAGATGCCTAATATCCACTCAAACCGCTGCACCATCGCCGCACCCGCAAAGATAAAGATGCTGCGCAGCACCAACGCTCCGAAGATACCCCAGAAAAGCACCTCATGCTGGTATTTCGGCTTGACACCGAAGAACGAGAAGAGCATCAGGAACACAAAGAGATTGTCCATCGACAGCGACTTCTCAATCAGGTAACCCGCCAGAAACTCCATTGCCTTCTCATGGGAGTCGCCAGGATAGAGCCAGAAGATGCCCGCACAGAACACCAGTGATACACCGATCCAGAGGGCGGTCATCTTCAGTGCTTCCGACACACCTACCTCGTGCTGTCCCTTCTTGCCAAACGACTTCAGGTCGATGATTAGCATGATGAAGACCAACACATAAAACAATATCCACGCCCACAGGGGCATACTTACTACATCCATTGCGGCTGCAAAGATACATGATTTTAATTAGAAATAAGTAATTAGAAATTAGAAATTATGATTACTTTGCAAAGTTTTTCACTTTTCACTTTTCACTTTTCTCTTTTTTTACTACCTTTGCAGACATAAATCGAGATAGTATGAAGAACGATCCGTTTGAAAGTGTCCCGTTGCTGCGATTATCCGTCTGCCTGATGGTTGGGATTGTCGTGGGGGAATACGTGGCAGTGCCTCTGTTACCCGTATTTGTCGCGATGGTGGTAGTAGCCTTGTTACTGTGGAAGTATCCGCAGGTGCAGTCGGTTGCGATTGCCTTGTGTTTCGTGGTGTTGGGTGCCCTGCTGATGCAACGACAGAAAGCGTCGCTGCAGGTGACGTGGCCAGAGGGGGAAGTACAATATGAGGCGGTGGTCGTCTCTGAGCCTGTGGAGAAGCCCAAGACGATGGCGGTGGATATTCTGTTGACGGAGAACGGGCAGCGTCT
>JAFZNI010000349.1 GCA_017551005.1 Prevotella sp. | reverse complement strand
CACGCTCAATCTTACGGAGTTCCTTTTCCGTCTTTTCAGGGAAAGAAGTAAACAGGTTCTGCCGTACCACTTTCAGGCGATATCTCACCACATAACGCAGCAAATAGTATAGCAAGTTGGATATAAGATAATGAACCCTCAGCGGAAGAGATGAGAGCAGATAGATGATGGCGATGAGAATACGATACAGAACTTTCATCCGCAAAAAGGGGTTTTGTGTGCACAAAGGTAGTTAATTCATTGCTATTACGCAAATATTTATGCTTTTTTTTGCCAAATCGACGGAAAAATAGTATTTTTGCAGATGATATGCAAAAGCGACAAATCTATTATATGCTTCATAGTGGCAAGAACAGTAAGATGAAGTTCTTTGCCATGGCTTATCTGCAGCAATGTGTTCCTGCTTGGGTAAAACGTCTGTCGCTAAAGAAGAAACTGCAACTGTTGGAGAAGTGTGACGACCGGGACGATATTATGAAACGTGTGGACTACTACTGCAGGTTATCACCCAGCACACCATATAATAGAGAACTGTTTAACCAAAGGGCTGTCGCCATTCAGGAACAGCCCATGATACAGCCAAAGGTGTACTATTTTGATGCAATGGAGATTGCCCGATACTTCGACCAGCAGTTACGCTGGATTCTGAAGTCTGGCGATGTTGCCGACCTACAACCTGTACCTACCATCCTGAAAAGTCGTCCCGTAGGCGATGACAATGATTGTTCGGTGATACTGAAACTCAACAGAGTTCGTCACTTCCTGTTTGTCGACGACAAGACAGCATGGCGCGACAAGAAGAATATTGCCATCTTCCGCGGTGATGTCGGTAATCCGAAGGATGGCAACGTGAAGCCTAACCGCAAACTGTTTATGGAGCGTTGGTTCGGGCATCCTCTGGTTGATGCCGCTTCCACCGACCGCATCGAAGATCATCCGGAGTGGCAACGGGAAAAGATGACTATCGGCGAACACTTGGACTATAAGTTTATTATGTCGTTAGAGGGTAATGATGTGGCCTCGAACCTCAAATGGGTCATGTCATCGAATAGTATTGCCGTCACCCCTCGCCTGAAGTGTGAGACTTGGTTTATGGAGGGGACACTGATTGCCAACTACCATTATATAGAGGTAAAAGACGACTTCTCTGATTTGGAGGAGCGACTGAACTATTATATAGAACATCCCGAAGAGGCTGAGGCGATTATCCGACACGCTCATGAGTATGTGGCTCAGTTTAAGGATACTAAGCGAGAGAAACTCATCTCCCTCTTGGTCTTGAAAAAGTATTTTGATATAACAAATGCCGCCCTATGATATTTGCCAGAGATAAAGCACAGATGTGCAACAACCTGTTGCAATATGCCCATGTCTATGCTTGGGGCAGGGAACATGGTCGTAAGGTCATTTCCATGCGCTTCAGTTATAAATACCAGTTTTTCCATATCTGTCATACCAACCTGACTGGCTTTGGCTGGTATCTTTTAGCAAAATATCTGGCTGCCCTGAAACTGCTGCCCACTGCCAGTTTTAAGCGCAGAGATTGCGACAAAGAGGCATTGGAAAGGAAGATGTTAAAACACAAGCATATCGTGGTCAGCGGATGGTTTGTGCGCTACTATGACCTCTTCCTGAAATACCGTCAGGAAATCTGCGAACTCTTTACGTTGGACAAGCAATATACCGAACCCGTTAAGGCAAAGATGGCAGAGGCGGAAAAATGCTCGGATATAACCGATAACCACTCTACACTCCGTTTGGGTGTCCATATTCGTCGTGGCGACTATGCCGAATGGCGCGATGGTCAGTATTTCTTTGATGACGAAACGTATGCACGACATATCAATCGCTTTGCAGAATTGTATCCTGATAAGACAATTCATGTCTATTTGTCTACCAACGATAGTACGGTGACTGAGGAACGTTTCCAACAACTCTGTCCTAATGTAAGTATCCACCACCTGAAAGGCAATGCTCCTGAGGATTTGTTTATGCTCTCGGAATGCGACTATCTGATTGGTCCTCCCAGCACATTTTCGATTGTTGCTCAGATGTATCGCGACATTCCGCTTTACCGCATGGATACTGCTGATGCATCACAGATGACAAAGGAGGGGTTCCGACTATTTGAGTACTGGTTCCAAAATATGGTTTAGGCATGTCGCAATATCGCAAAATAAGATACCACTTGTTTTCTATGAGAAGGTTTCCAGAATTAGAAGCCTCCAAGGATCCCATTGACGTGGTAATACCGATTATTGCCAAAGACCTACATATCCTGCCCCTTTGTCTGGAAGGAGTCCGCAGGTGTGTGGCACACCCTATTCAACAAATCTATATCGTGGCACCTGCCCAGCAGGAGATACTACAGTTCTGCAAGGAACACCACCTCCAGTTTGTCGACGAGGTCAGTCTCTTCGGCTTTGAGCCTAAATCGCTACAGATACAGTACCTGGATAAGAACGGGAATAGACGTGACCGTAGTGGGTGGCTTTTCCAACAGTTGGTAAAACTAAGCGGCAAGGTGGGCACATGTCAGCATTATCTTTGTATCGATGCCGACCATGTGCTGATTCGTCCCCACGTGTTCCTCACAGCCGACGGACTGACCGTGTTCTATATGAGTTATGAGAAGCACCAGCCTTATTATGATAACATCCATCGTCTGCTGCCTGGTCTTCCCCTCGATTCTCTGTCGTATGTCGACCATAAGATGCTGTTTGACAAAGAGAAGTTGGAGGCTTTACACCAAGCATTAGGGGGTGACCATTGGATACAGACGATATGTGATCATTACGACCGTCATAGTCATGCCGGTTTCTCGGAGTTTGAACTCTATGGCAATTTCGTCAAAGAGAAAGTTCGTCGTCCCTGGTTACAGAAGACACTGCGCTACAACAGTCTCGCCGATTTCGAAACGCTCTGTCGTCAATGGAAAGGATCCCGTTGGTCACTGACCTTTCCTGACTATATGAACAAATAAGTTTATCTGACATTCATTACCAGACGGAAGCCCACTTCCATCCTACGGCGACGCTCATCGTACATGAAACGGTTGGTGACACGACTGTATCTTGCATCACTATCATAGGAACCACCACGGATGACATGAAAATTGCCAGAAGGTTTACTGGTCGGGGTCTTGCGATACCAGTCCTCACAGAACTCCCAGACATTGCCTGACATATCATAGAGTCCTAATTCGTTGGGGACAAGTTGTCCTACCTGTTTATGATGGTCGTCAAAGTCGTTCGTCAAGGTAAAGGCCACCTTATCAGGGTCATTGCTGCCAGCATAGAGATAACCTTCCGATTTCCTGCCTCCCCTTGCGGCATATTCCCATTCTCCCTCTGTGGGCAGACGGAATGTGTATCTCGTTGTCATCCGGTTGAGTCTGGCAATAAACTCCTGACACATGTCGTAAGTCACATATTCCACGGGCATCTTAGCACCCTTTTGTTTGGAACGGTTCTTGGGCATCACCGACTCCCACAATTCCTGAGTCACCTCTGTCTCACCAATATAGTAGTCTTGGAGTGTTACCTGATGTCTGACCTCGTCTTCATCAGCCAATGTGTCGTTTGGCAGGGCACCCATCGTGAATGTTCCTCCTTGAACATACCGCATCTTGAACTGTACGCCCTTGATCTTGAAAGTTCTGGATACAGGAACCTTCTGCTGAGCCATAAGTCCTACGGGCAGACACAACAACACAATAGATACAAGAACCTTCTTGACTGGAATGTCAGACGTACCAACAGGTCCTACTGCCCACCAGATCATCCGCAACCAACAGAAGAAGTAGGTATAGACATCTAACCAGAAGGTGCGATGGATAAAGTTATGCAACCACGCAGGACAGAGCACGTCGGTAGGTAGTATCATGAAGTTGAAGACCAATGACCAGAACAATGTCCAGTCTAACCACGTACGCTTAGGCTGCAACCAGAACGCCATAGCATAGAAGGGGAGACAGATGATATAGGTATGTGTCTCAGGACAGTCGCTGAACAAGATCATAAAACCTGTCAAAACACCCAATGCCTGCACCCTGAAGCGAAAATCACCCCATCGCTTGTAACGCAGGAAGAAGAGAGCACCTAATATCGCCAACACAACGACCTGTACCAGACGGTAATTGGGTAACAGGAAAGGTTTCAGTGCTACGGCAAAGAGAATCCCGATATAGTCAGAGTCGCTGTGGTGACTGGCTATCATGTCGAACATCTGCTGGTAGAGTGTAAAGGGATGCTCGAAATTGGGATTCAGCAGGGGAAGGCACAACAGGATGGCGCCAAAGAGAAGGGCATAACCAAGGTTCCGCCATACCTTCGGATAACAGAACAGGATAGCGAGTTCTGCGGCACCATAGACTTTCGTACAGGCAGATATCATGATTAGCAGGACAGCCCAAATGCTTTTCCCCCGCTCCAACAGAATAAAGGCAAAAAGGTAGATGTAGGCTACAATGATGTTATGCTGATAACAGAAGACTGTCTGGAGAATCACCGACAACAAAAATACGAAGATATAGTGTTTATATTTATCAAGTTGTTGTGGCAGCCATTTGATCGCCAACGAGAAAAGCGTGTAGTTGCCGATGTTCCATACATAGGGTCCTAACCACCAGGGTAGGTAGAAAATGGGGGCGAAGAGAACGCTGAACACGGGTGAGTAGAGGAAATATATCTGATGGGCCTGGGCATATTCCAGATTATAGGGACTCAGTCCTTCCCAAAACATACGGGTGGAGTCTTGGTAATCGAAATAATTGGTATTACGTCCACGGAACACCTCTAAACTGGTGGCTAACAAGACAATGACCAGTCCCAGCCAAAAGACACAGGTGGGATTCGAAAAGAACCCAACCATCCCGTTCTTTACTCGCTTCAATATCATCTGAATGAATGTTTACTATTCAACGTTCAACTTCTCCGAGATCAGATAGGAGGGTCGCCGCTTGACCTCATCGAAGATGCTGCCAACATAAACAGCCACGATACCCATCACCATAATCATAATACCGGCAATGAACCACATAGAGACAAACAACGTAGCCCAACCGCTGACATGAGTGTCGAGAATAAACGTCTTGATGACCAGTGCAATGGCACCTATAATAGCAGCCAGCGTCACCAATGTGCCGAAATAGACGATGAGACGCAACGACTTCGTAGAGAAACTGACGGCTGTACTCACAGCCAGTTCGATGCGTTTCTTGATAGAGTACGATGATTTCTTGCCATCTGTCCTGACTGCATGCTCCACGTCTACCTTTGCCGTCTTGAAACCTACCCACTGCGTCATCAAGGGGTAGTAACGGTGATAGTCACCCATCTTGGCCATAGCGTCGATAACCTTACGACTGAAAATGGCAAACTCCGCCACTGACTCGTCCTGACGGGTATCAGTCAGGAACCCCATCAATCTGTTGAATACATGCGAGCCTTGGGTCATAAAGAAAGTGTCGGGACGATGGCGACGCGTGGCAAAGACGATGTCGTATCCCTCCTGGGCCTTTAAGTACAGGTCGCGTATCTGGGCTGGCGGGTTTTGAAGGTCACAATCCAAGGTCACCACGTAATCACCTGTGGATGTATCGTAGCCGGCATTCAATGCTCCCTGCTGTCCGAAGTTCCTACTCAGAAAGACGCCCTTCACGTGGGAGTCTTCGGCACATATCTCACGGATAATATCACGGCTGTTGTCGGGACTGGCGTCCTCAACCAGGATAATCTCGTAACTGTCGGTCAATTGCACCACCGTCTCTGTGATTTGGTGCACCAGTTCACGAAGCAATGTGGGAGCACCATAGCAGGGACTAACTACTGAAAGTTCCATATTCCTTATTCGTTAGTTTGTTTTGTTACTGCATAATCCTTTGTAATCATCTCATAGCACAGTTTCAGCCAGATGATGGTTACAGGTAGTGCCTTCAAGGCGTAGGGTTGCACGAACTCCTTGCGCAGATAGGCAGGGAAGAGATCGCTGGGTGACATGCTGGACAGGATAAAGGCAAATACCAGCAGGAACACATCCCATCCCGTACGTTGCCACGGAGCCGCCGTATACCAGATGACGATACCGATAAAGGGAGTGATATATCCGCTGGATTCGCTTCCCGTAGAGAACAGGATGATGAACATCATCACTGATGCCAACAGCGTTTGGCGGAAAGCCACATTCTTATATTGCGAGATACGAAGATAGGGAATTCCGAATAGTGCCAGACCGGGAATGATGAGCCACAGGTTGTTGAATTCCCAACCCGTCACACGATGAACCATTCCCAATAGCGAGATATTCTGCATGATAGACCCGGCATTCAGTTCATTCTTCTGCATCAGCGAGATATACCATTCGTGATATTGGCTCACAATATAGTCCCACCCATGGAAGAAAGGCATAGGAGCGACAAACATAACGATAGCCCAGAATATCAGTGAACCAATAAGCACGCCCTTATGCTTTGAAAAGAAAAAGAACGCCAGTCCCACAATGCTGTATGCTTTAACAAAAGTACCCAACATAATGAAGAACGCAGCCCAGATATCCTTTTCCTTTTCTATGAAATAATAAGCCAGCAAAATCGTGGCAGCGATGGCGATGTTGAACTGCTGCATGAAGAGAGCCGTCAGCATCTCGTGGGCACAGAACCAGAGGATGAATACCTGCTGGTACTTCGTAAACTGCGACTTGCGGATGGCCCAGTAAAGAAAGACGGTCAATACAATGCCCCACAACAATACACCCAACCATTTCGGTCCTATGGCAAAGGGAGCAAAGAGCAGTGAAAAAAAAGGACCGTAGTGGTGCGTATCGCCATATTCCGCAGGATTCGGCAGATAGAGGTTCCATCCTCTGACCGCATTCCAAAACGACCCCCGATAGATCAGGTAGTTGTTGGCGCGATTCATCTTTGCCAGCCACATGATGATAGGCAGTAACATCCACAATCCGAACAGGGTACGGTAGTCATGGAAGAACGGCTTGGCGAAAAACTCTTGAAGTTTCCTCATACACGTTGTCGGTTAGCACCTTCCAGCACCAATCGGGCTACTGTGGAGGCATCACGATCGGTCAACTCGTAATACAAAGGCAGGCGCACCAATGTGTCAGCATAACGGTCACAGTTGACCAACTGCCTGCCATCGTGCTTGTCCTCGTAATATTTGCTGGAATGCAGGGGCAGATAGTGGAAGGTGGCCTGCACACCATTATTCTTCAGATAGTTCATCAGCGCTGTCCGTCCTTGAAGCGAAGGACAGAGCAGATAGTACATGTGATAGTTGTTGGTGGCATAGTCAGGCAGTTCTGGCAATGCGAATCCAGCAGGCAGATGACCACGCAGGGCCTTGTCGTAAATCTCCCAAATACGACGACGCTTGCCTTGTATGTCATCCAGTTGTTCTAACTGTGCCCACAGGAAGGCGGCATTGAATTCAGAGGGCAGGAACGATGACCCCATATCGCACCATCCGTATTTGTTGACCATACCACGATAGAACTCGGCACGGTTGGTGCCTTTCTCCCAAATAATCTCTGAACGGCGTATGAAGCGTTCGTCGTTGACCACCAGCATACCACCCTCGCCACAGTTGATGTTCTTGGTCTCGTGGAATGAGAAAGCACCCAGATGTCCTATGCCTCCCAAGGGACGCCCCTTGTAAAAGGAGTCTATACTATGGGCTGCATCTTCGACCACCAACAGATGGTGCTGCTCTGCCAGTGCCATGATCCCGTCCATGTCACAAGCCACACCGGCATAATGGACTACCACAATGACACGCGTCTTGTCATTAATCAATGGTTCTATCTGCTCAACGGTAATGTTAGGATTGTCAGCACCGCTGTCGGCAAAGACCACCTTGGCACCTTCGCGCAGGAATGCGATTGCAGACGAGACAAAAGTATAGGATGGCACGATCACCTCGTCGCCTGGCTTCAATTCACACAACATGGCGCACATTTCCAATGCGTCAGTACCTGATGTGGTAAGCAGACACTTGTGGAAGCCGTAGCGCTTCTCAAAGAAACCATGACATAGTTTCGTGTACTGACCATTACCCGACATGGTTGTCGAATGGCAGACCTCCTGCATATAACTCAGTTCGCGTCCGGAACAGTATGGCTTATTGAATGGAATCATCTTGGGTAGTTACAGAGTTCAAATAAGATTTGCTGGCATTGACTCGGTAGCCTTTCGGAAGTCCTCTGGCGTGTCGAGTTCGTAGGAGAAGAGGTCTGTGGTATCCACCACCTTAAAAGTATGACCTTGGGGAATCAGGCGTTCGAAAGCCCGTTCATAGAAGATATCGATAAGCCCCTCGTCGAGAATCATCTGGCGCAGTTCCTGATAGAGAGCCTCAGTATATTCTGCCGTCATCTTCTCGATACCCACCGACTCACCGATAGCATCTTCCACGCGACAGGTCTTGCTGATCTCCGTGATGTGAAAGTTGTCATCCACCACGATCTTCATCTCTTCCTCGCCTAAATCGTGACGCTGCATCGCAAGGGCAGAACAATCCTGACGAGCCACACGGCGCACAGCCTCTGGGTCACAAAGGATGTCGCTATCCATCAAAAGAACCTCCTGGCCATGCAGTTCCTGCATCGCCAGCCAGAGAGAAAAAATGTTGTTATTGTGCTCGTAATCGGGATTGTCGATATAGGATATCCTAGGATTCCCTAGGATATCTAGGTTATCTAAGAAATCTCGAATCATATTGGCGCGATAGCCGGTGACCACGAGAAACTCGCTGATACCAGAAGAAACCATTGCATCCACCGTACGTTGAAGCAGGGTCTTGCCCCCCACCTCAAGCAGGCACTTAGGCTTCGTGTCAGTCAACGGCCTCAGTCGTTTAGCCATCCCTGCGGCTAATATCACTCCAATCATCCTAAAACCTTCAATATCGTATCAACTACCGTCTGTGTCTGCTCCTTACGTCCAAGGGTGATTCGCAGACAGGACTCCAGGCCCTTGTCGCTCATGAATTTGATCTTGTAATCCTGGACTTTCAGGGCCTCCATCAGAGCCTCCTTGATTTCAAGGGGGTACTTAATCAGGATGAAGTTAGCCACCGACTTATACACCTTAAAGCCAGGCTTATCGCCTAAGGCCTTCTTGTAGAGTTGACGTCCCCATTCCATATCATCTGCCACACGACGATAGTGATCGTCGCTCTCAAGGGCTGCCAAGGCCACAGCCTCAGAGAAACGGTTATAGCCTAAGTACTTGTTGATATAACTGATGAAGTGGGTATGTCCCTGACCAATGAACCCAAAACCACAACGCAGTCCAGGCAGTCCGTAGAACTTTGACAGTGTACGGGAGATAATCAGGTTACGGTACTTGTTCACCAACGGAGCGATATAGTCGGTATCGCTGGTAATGAAACTGGCGTATGCCTCATCGATCAGCACCATCGTATCCTCCGGGATATGCTCCATGATACGACCAATCTCATCGCTGGTCAGGCTATTACCCGTAGGATTATTTGGCGAAGCCAGCAGCAGCATGCGCGGATGGATACGGTTGGTGTACTCTATTACCTCGTCGACATCGTAGGCGAAGGTATCGTCCTGCTCATGCAGGGGATACATCTCGAAGGTACCGTAGCACTCGCTGGCCACCTTATTATAATACCACCACGAGAACTCGGGAATCAGGATTTTCTTGTTGTCACCCTTCATCAGATAATAATGAATGGCATTCTTCAAGATATCCTCACCACCATAAGCCAGTAGCACCTGCTCCTCAGGCACACCGTAGATCTCACTGAGACGTACACTGATAACACTCTTCTTGCCCTGATCGTAGATGCGGGTATAGAAGCACAGTGTCTTCGGGTCGAAGTTTTTGATGGCCTCTACCACCTTGTCACTCGGTTCGAAATTAAACTCGTTTCTATCAAGGAAATTCATTGTCTGTTCTATTTATTTATGCTATTTGGGTGCAAAGGTACAAATAAAATAAGAATTAAGAATTAAGAATTATTTGTATCTTTGCAGCATAATTCGGTACAGATGGTGAAAAAAGAGACATTTGGTGAACTGATACGCTTCGGTATTGTGGGTACTACCTCCGCAGCCATCCACTACGGCATCTACTGGGTGCTGATGCACTGGATGAACGTCAATGTGGCCTACACTATCGGCTACATACTGAGTTTCCTCGTCAACTACTACCTCTCTGCCCATTTCACTTTTAAGGAAAAGACATCTGCCAAGAACGGCTTGGGCTTTGGAGGGGCACATCTGACGAATTACCTGCTGCATATCGTGCTGCTCAACTTCTTCCTCTGGATAGGTCTCAGTCCAGAACTGGCTCCCATTGCCGTGCTGGCCATTGCCGTACCCACGAACTTCGTACTCGTCAGATTCGTTTTCAAACACTTCAAGAGCAAATGAACGACTCACTCATCATAGGCTACGACGCCAAACGGATTGTACGCAATGGAACGGGACTTGGCAGTTACGGACGGACCCTCGTCAACGACATCGCCCGATGCTGCGAATCAGGGAATCATGGGGACTGTCCCCGTGATAGCAGCGCAGCAAAGATCATGGGGACTGTCCCCGTGATTCTGCGCCTATACGCCCCTGATGAGGGCAGGGACGAACTCCGAAGACAAGTCATAAGCCGCGACAATATCTCGTTCTGCTACCCACAAAGCACTCACCTGCCCTTTGCCAAATCACTTTGGAGAACTCATGGCATCATCAAGGATCTCCAGCGCGACGGTGTGCAGTTATTCCACGGACTTTCAGGCGAACTGCCTATTGGCATCCGCAAGAGTGGCATCAAGAGTGTGGTCACCATCCACGACCTGATCTTCCTGCGTCATCCGGAGTTCTACAACTGGGTGGACACAAAGATCTATGCCTGGAAGTTCCGTCAAACCATCCGTGAGGCAGACCATATCATCGCTGTCAGTGAATGTACCAAGCGTGACATCATGGAATACGGACATATCGACGAAAGCCGCATCTCTGTTATCTACCAGAGTTTCGCTCCCCGCTTCAGTGTACCGAATCATGGGGACTGTCCCCGTGATAGCAGCGCAGCGAAGATCATGGGGACTGTCCCCGTGATTCAGGGCCGCTATATCCTGAGTGTCGGCTCCATCGAAGCACGAAAGAATATCCTGTTAGCAGTCAAAGCCCTACCCTAT
>JAFZNI010000348.1 GCA_017551005.1 Prevotella sp. | reverse complement strand
GCTCTTTCGCTCCAAACCTATCGATCAACGTGTTCATGATCCTGATGACGTTCTCAGGCTTCTTCTGGGGTGCTGCTGCCGTGGGGTCGGCACTGGCTGTTGTAATGGCGCTGCAAGCAATGAGCAGCATAATCATTATTCGTTTCATATCGCGTTCTTTTTTAATTATCAATTGTGAATTATGAATTGTGCATTGTGCATTGTGAATTGTGCATTATGCATTGTGAATTGTGCATTGTGCATTGTGAATTGTGCATTGTGAATTGTGCATTATTTCGATGCCGTTTGTTCTAAATTACACTTTGAGATTTCGAGTTCCAGTTCCACCCATTTCAGATAGGCCTCGTTGGCTTGTTTCTTCAGCAGGGCCAGTTCCTCGGGAGTGTACTGGTAGTTCTCAGGACGGGTGATGGGGATGTCGCGTTCTGTGAGTGTCGTCATCGTCTCGCTGGAAGCCTGTGCGACGGCTGTTGCAGTCAGGTCTGTCTCTTCCACAGCGGGCTGTGCCGTTTCTGCAGGTGATGTCTGAGCCAGCAACGGCTCTGCTGCGACGATGGCTTTGCGCGACGGCTTTGGCATCTGTCTGGGCGACTTAGCGGGGACTTCGATGACTTCCTGCGTGTCGGCCTCTTGGGGCGCTGCCTCTGGTTCGCTTTTCTGAACCTCTGTCGTGGCAGGCTGTTCCACCTTTGCCGTTACCTGTGGTTCACCCGTTGTCGCCTCTCTGGGTGGTGCCACCAAAACTATCAGGAATGCTGCCACACAGGCTGCTGCAAGCCAAGGCCAGAGTTGGCGTATACGCGACTTCTGAGGCTGTGCCCCCATGCGCTGCATCAGTCTGGCATTGAGGTCGGCAGGCATCTGTGGGAGTTCCATCTCGTCCTGTCGGATGGCCTCGCGAAGATTCGCGTCCTGCTGTCGTAATGCATCAAAATACTCCTCGTTCATGACTGTAACATTTTAATGATCTTGTAAAGTTTCTTTCTCGTTCTGCTCAGTTTCGAAGCGATGGTCGTTGGTATCGACTCCGTCACGAAGGCAATCTCTTTCAGGCTCATCTCCTCGTAGTAGAACATGGTGATGATGGCCCGCTCATCAGGGGGGAGATGCTTCAGGGCGGCCCTTATCAACTGTACCGTTTCCGGATTCGGTTGTCCGAAGGTACCCTCCACCTCGGCTTCCGACAACTTCTCTGCCTCGCCCTCGCGATCTTCGTAGTAGATCATCGGCGCACTCTTATGTCTGAGGAAACTGATGGACTCGTTGTAGGCTATCCGTGAGATCCATGTTTTGAGCGTCGATTTCTCTGCGTCGTACATATTGATGTTCTTAAACACCTTGATGAACACATCCTGATACACCTCTTCAGCATTCTCGGGTCTTGGTATCAGTCTTGCCACCTGGGCAAAGACAGCATTGCCATAACGCTCGAGCATCTGTTGCTGCGCTTTGGGACTTTGTTTCCTGAGTCCCTCCAAGAGGCTGATTTCAGTTTCCGTCTTCATTTTCGGGGTTCTTTACTTATATATA
The DNA here is from genome assembly GCA_017551005.1 of Prevotella sp. Classification (GTDB taxonomy): domain Bacteria; phylum Bacteroidota; class Bacteroidia; order Bacteroidales; family Bacteroidaceae; genus Prevotella. Next base: position 3,610 of record JAFZNI010000348.1, on the reverse strand, counting down.
CGAGGCTTACGGCCAAAACATTGCAAAGTTAGAAAAAAAAGTCGAAAATTCTCAAAAAAACAGCAAAAAAATGCCGCTGACCCCTTTAGAGCCAGCGGCAATTACATTAACGCATGTCGAAGAGAATCTTCCTGCGGTTCTGTTGCGAGGGTGGACGCACCGCGAAGTGAATCCAACGGGTGGTGCCACGCTTCTCTAAGATGAGTTCATCAAAGTCGCGCTTCGTTCCATCCGCGATATCCAGCAGGGTATTCGCCATCCGTATCTGATGCTCAGGCCCCATGCAACGGATATCCACGGCACACCCCGTCAGATGATTCGAGCCAGTCGCCCCGCCACAAAGCCTGTTCACCTCCTCCGAGCGATACCCGCTGGTAATCACCACAGGGATATCTGTGACCCCCTCCATCTCCCCCTGTAGGGGGAGGGATTGGGGATTGTTCCCCTGTAGGGGGAGGGATTGGGGATTGTCCCCTTTTAGGGGGAGGGCTGCGGTTCCCCCTCCTACAGGAGACACTTTACTTTGGATTCCCCCTCCTACAGGAGGGGTTAGGGGAGGTCTCGCTGTGCCGTACAGCGTGTTGTACGAATACCTCAAATCCTCCAACCAATTCTCACAGATGTTCTTAAGATTCTCTATCGCCACGTGGCTCGGGATGTTCCCATCCAATGTGTGATAACTCGTCTTGCATAACTCCCCCAGCGTAAAATGCTCGGAGAGTTTCATTTCTTTATTAATTTCTACTTTCATCATACAAAAAACCTTTATGTCCTAGTTGAGTAAGTGAGTAAGTGAGTAACTTAAGGTAATTCACTAAGCATTTTCTTGTAAACTCCATACTTCACACCCTCAACAATTCCCTCATCCTTAAAGCGTTGAATGCTACGCCAGGCGGTCTGTTGCGAACATCCGAAGCAGTCCATGAACTGCTGCGTCTTGAACTCGTCAGGCAACTTACGGAAACACTCATCATAGCGGGTGGTGCGGCGGCGTACCACGAACTCCTTGTTCTGATCGGCGAAGTAGTTGAAAGCCATCTCGCCGAAGAAGAATTGCTGACACTTGTACTGGATTTCCATTGCCAGGCGGCAAAGCCGCTTGTCAATATCATCCATCGTCAGTGTCTTAGACTCCTGCCATTCGTCCCAATGCCTCATAACGATGTAAGGCAATGAAACGCCGATGCCGTAGTAAGGAATACGTTTCAGGAGTGTCCTGTCCGCTTTGTCGTGATTAAACTCTGCAATCTCCATGCGGGAGGATTGCCATTCATAAGTCTCATCATTCAAAGGCTCGATGGGGATTTCTCCCTCCACTCTGTCCAGACGATAAGCCCAAGTTCGCAAAGTCTCATTGGCATTTGGATCCACCTGTTGGTGTCGCTGTGCCGATCCTTTATCGGGTAATGGGATGACGGCCAAGCGGGTGCTCATACCTGTACCGAAATTACGCTGATTCACCTTGCGGTGTAAGGCATAGGGGGTTCCTGTATAGATGAAGTTCCAGAACACGTTGAACATACCCGTCACTGATTCTTGGTTGGCATACATCTGTCCGTCCTCCTCATTGTGGAAGGCTTTCAGTTCAAGTATCTCACGGTCTTTCCAGTCACCGCCCTTGTTCTGCTTGGTGACATTATCCAGTTCCGCATCGAACGAGAACATGTGGAGGTTTACCAACATATTATCCACCGTCACTACCGCCGCATTCATGTGGCGAATGAATTCACCAGTTGCAGTCCTTGCAGGATGCACCCTGATACCCACTACAGGACGTTTCAGTGCTTCAGCCTTCTGGGCTTTGGTAGAAGTGGTGCGTTCTGTTCGCCCATCCTTGTAACGGTTCACCGCATCTATCAGGCACTTGTCGGCCTGAATCATCGGGTCGGCAATCTTCTTGTAGAACTTCTCCACAATATTCTTACCCGCACCCGGGTCACCAATGATGAAGATGCAATAGTTCAGACGTCTGACAATTTCAGGCTCATACCAGAAATGATACCAGGCTCTCGTCATCAGCGTGCCAAACAATGCAGCACTTGAAAACAGCACCGCAGGCAACTTGTGAGGATGCACATTCAGAAACAACTCCTTCATGCACGGATAGACTTTCGCCATCTCCTGCAACTCCTCCGCCCACTTATCCAGCGGCATCGAAGTATAGATATCGTCGGCAGCACACGGGGACTGCAAATCATGGGGACTGACACCTGTGATAGAAGCGGAGCGGAGATCATGGGGTCTGTCCCCGTGATTTGCCCCCACCTTCTCCAATGCCTCCTTCAGTCTTTCAGGCATCTTCTTGCTGTACGGCCATTTGATGATTGACTTCACCGTACATCCTACGTCCTCACCCTCTGTTGCGAGTTCTTGCACCCATTGCAGTTGCATCACCTGTTCCGTAATCTTCTTGGCATTGAAGCCTAAGATGTATCGCAGGTCAGCAGCCAGTGCCGTCAGCGTGTTGTGGCGGTTGTTTTCGAGATTCACCCCTTCCAACCACGCCTCAATGATTTTGGAGTAAGGCACACCATTGTAAGTTTCCTCGGCAGAGCACGCAGGGGACAGTCCCTCTGTGCTTTGTGAACTTCGCACAGCAGGGACAGTCCCCGTGTGCTCCGAGTCGGGGTAGGTCTCTATAGTAGGCTGAGACTTACCATGATGATATTGCTCATTAAACTTTTTGCCAAATTCTTCATTTTCATACGTAAACAGTCTTGATTCGTCAATAAATATTATATCTTCACTCGTAGTCAGGAATGCACCTCGGGATGCATCCTTACAAGCCTCGTCGGGGTTCAAACCCAACTTGGCAGAGAAATCTTTCTGGTTGTCAATGAGGTTGCCAACATTGACATCAGCCATAAAGACCACTTTCAATCCATGACCGGAGGGTGTGATATACACCAGTAAAATACGGGCTTTATCCTCATCGGACAACTTGGCGTAGGCTTCATCCCAAATCTCACGCAGAGTGTAACTGCTCCCCTCCTTTTTAGGGAGGGGCTGGGGGAGGGTCTGTTCATCCACATGGTCAAAGTCAATCACACACAAACCATTGAGCCTACAGGCTGCCTGTTTGCGCCAAGCCCCCATAATCTTACTCTTTTCAGAGAGAGTCTCTTCATAGGTGGCGATGAAAATCACAAACGGCAGACTCTTCTTCTTGGCATCGTAGGTTTTCTTGTCACCCCTGGCCAGTGCCTCACGTGCCTCTTTCACCGTAGAGATAGTTCGGGGCGCTGAAATTAGCGCCCTGAACTTTTCTGCTGTAACTATCTCTGTGGGGTGACCAAAACTTCGTTGATAACAAAACATTTGTCTATCTCACTTGCTATAGTGTAAAGTTCTTTCCTTAAATCCATCAATCCTTTCGTCTCAAATGTGAGCCAGGCCACGACCTTATGCTCGTTTTTAACGAAACAGACCTTCAGCCTGTCCTCGTTGATCAGATACTCGCCTTTCGGCAGAGTGGGTTCCTCGATCTGTATGTCCTTCGTCAGTTTCGCCAGTTCCTTTTGGAAGTAGGCGGCCTTGTCAACCACATCCTCAGGACATTTCAGTTCGACACATGTCAGGGGGTTCTTGCCGTTGGTGACGTACCGTTTCG
>JAFZNI010000347.1 GCA_017551005.1 Prevotella sp. | reverse complement strand
TAGGAGGCGTCTATGCGGCAGGGAAATTGAAGGAATTCCGCGAGTGGATGAAGACCGTTGACCGCAAGAAGATGCTGGAGTTGACGGACTTCTCATTAAGTCTTAATCATATCGCCAAGGGCTCACGCATCCTTGAGGCCATCATGGAGTTTGTGCCTGACATGCCCATCGAAGACCTGCCGATACCCTATTGTGCTGTGGCTACCGACTTGAAAGCCGGACGTGAGGTCGTGTTCAGCAAAGGCAGTCTCTTCGACGCCATCCGAGCCAGCATCTCTCTGCCGTCGTTTTATGAGCCCGTGCATCGTGACGGGATGATACTCATCGACGGTGGCGTGACAAACCCCATACCGCTGAACCGAGTGGCGCGACACGAGGGCGATATTCTGGTCGGTGTCGATGTGAGCGGACATGACTACAAAAAGCAGTCTGAAATTCAGCAAGAACTGGCAGAAAAACGCAAGCGCAGCAAATCATTATCGCAACAGATACTCAACAAACTGATACCCGACAACCTCGAGTTCAATTACTACACGATGCTCTCGCGTGTCAGTTCACTGATGATTCGCCAAAACTCTATTCTTATGGCACAATTGATGAAGCCCGACGTACTTGTTGACATCCAGATGAGTCGTTATGGTGGCTTCGACTATGACAAATCAGAAAAACTTATCTCAATAGGACGCCAAAAAACGCAACAAGTTCTCAACCACAGAGTGTCAGCCAGTTTGTGAGTTCAGTTTATCACCACTTGAGCCATTCTTTATCATGATATTCTATTTCTCAGGCACAGGTAACACCAGATGGGTGGCACAGCAGATAGCAGAGGCCATCAATGAGGAACTCCTCTACATCCCCGACCTCATCAGGGAGGGGCGATATTCGTTTACGCTCCAGAAAGAGGAGCGTATCGGATTCTGTTTCCCCACGCATGGTTGGCAGCCCCCAAGGATCGTAAGGGAGTTTATCAGAAAGATGAAAGTAGAAGGAGGGGATTATTGTTGGGCACTCACCACCTGTGGCGATAATATGGGCGAGTGCATGACGATTCTTAACAAAGAACTACGCACCATAGGACTTGAGGCAGAGACGGTATTTGCGGTGATTATGCCTGAGTCGTATGTCTGTCTGCCATTCATGCACACCGACCCCAAGGACAAGGAACTCTGGAAGATTGAGAACGCCAGGCACCAACTGAGTCATATCATCCCCATCATCAAAGACCGCAAACGGGGAATCGAGGAACTGGAGAAGGGAGCCACTCCCCGACTCTACTCCTACGTGATTGGCGGCTACTTCAACAAGCACATGATCACTGACCGTAAGTTCACGGTGGATGAGGACGTCTGTATCCGTTGTGGCAAGTGCGCCAAGGTATGCCCTGTGGACAACATCAAAGGCACGCCCCCTATGTGGATTCACAACGGAAGGTGTACCTGTTGTCTGGCCTGTTACCACCACTGTCCCGTCCACGCCATCAATTATGGCAAGATCACAAGAAAACGAGGACAATATGTCAAAGAAGGCAAAAAAAGTGGCGAAAAATGATGGTGGAATGAAAAATTTTTTGTACCTTTGCAGAAAACTAAAGAAAGATGAAAAATAACATCATACTGATTGCTGACAGTGGCAGTACAAAGACTGACTGGACACTTCTTAACCCATCCGACAGGGATGGTGATGGCGTCATCGCCACGTTTCACACCCAGGGTATTACCCCCATCCACCAGACACCTGAACAGATCAGGCAGATTATCGGACAAGAACTGGTACAACAACTATCGTCCTTCCCCCGTGCCCGTCTGATAGACTCTGGCGTTCTGGAAGCGCCATTGCTGTCGAACCTCAACATCGTGTTCTATGGCAGCGGATGTACGCCAGCACACGCACCCCACATGCGTCAACTGCTGATGAGCGTCCTCTCGACACAGAATGTAGAGGTGTATAGCGACCTGATGGGCGCTGCCCGGGCTCTATGCCAAAAGGAAGAGGGTATCGCCTGTATCCTGGGGACAGGAGCCAACAGTTGCCTGTACGACGGACAGGGTATCGTGCAGAACACCCCTGCGCTGGGCTATATCCTGGGCGACGAGGGCAGCGGTAGCGTGCTGGGACGGATGTTCATGAACGCCATCTTCAAGAATCCTGACTATGCAGACATCCGCGACGAGTATCTCGCCAAGGAGAAACTGACACAGGCCGACGTCATCCGGAAAGTCTATCACGAACCAATGGCCAACCGTTTCCTGGCTACTACCTCTTTATTTATTGGTGAGCACATGGACAGCCCACTGCTGCAACAATTGGTGGTTGACAATTTCCGCAACTTCTTCCAACGTAACATCAAGCCCTATGACCGTCGCGACCTGCCCGTCAGTTTCGTAGGCAGCATGGCAGAGCACTATCCCGACCAGTTGGAAACAGCAGCCCGTGCAGAAGGCTTTACCATCGGACGCATTGCCAAGAGTCCTATGGAAGGATTGGTTGCATACCACAAGGAAAGATAAGTACTTTTTACGGAAAAAGCAAAATAATTGAAGGAAAATGATGGTGGAATGAAAAAAAGATTGTACCTTTGCAGCGCCAATGGAGAAAGCCCCACTTGTTGAGGGGTACCGTTAGGCAAGATAAATTGCATAGGAATATGAAAGTAATGAAATTCGGCGGAACGTCCGTAGGTTCCGTAAAAAGCATTTTAAGCTTGAAAAACATTGTGGAGACAGAGGCTCGGACGCAACCTGTCATTGTAGTTGTAAGCGCACTCGACGGCATCACTGACAAACTGATTGCCACGTCGCAGATGGCCAAACAGGGCGACGAGCACTATCGCGAGGAATTCGACGCGATGGTAAAGCGTCACCACCAGATGATAGACACCATCATCACCGACGACAAGAAGCGCGTAGATTTATTTAATAATGTAGACCAACTCTTCGACCAGTTGAAGAGTATCTACTACGGTGTGTACCTGATTCACGACCTCTCGAAGAAAACGGAGGACACCATCGTATCGTATGGTGAACGACTGAGTTCGCACATCGTGGCAGCCATGATCAAAAACGGTGTCCGCCTCAACAGTCGCGACTTTATCCGCACGGAAAAGAAATTAGGTAAGCGCGTACTGAATACGGAAGAGACGAAGCGACTGATTAAGGAGGCCTTTAGTTCTGTCTGTTGCTGTGGCACAGCAACAAGCAATAAGGTCTATGTGGTGCCGGGCTTCATTGCCAGAGACACCGATACCCACGAGACGACAAACCTGGGACGTGGCGGCTCTGACTACACGGCTTCCATCATTGCAGCCACCCTGGATGCAGAGGTGCTGGAGATCTGGACGGATGTGGACGGCTTCATGACGGCAGACCCGAAGGTGATCAAGAGTGCCTATACCATCAACGAACTCTCTTACGTGGAGGCGATGGAACTCTGTAATTTCGGTGCCAAGGTGATCTACCCGCCAACCATCTATCCCGTCTGCGTCAAGAATATACCTATTAAAGTAAAGAATACGTTCAATCCTGAACACCCGGGAACACTCATCAAAGAAACAATTGAGGATGACAACAAACCCATCAAGGGTATCTCGAGTATCAAAGGAACCTCACTGATAACGGTGACTGGTCTCTCGATGGTGGGTGTGATTGGCGTGAACCGTCGTATCTTCACGACCTTGGCCAATAAGGGCATCTCCGTATTCATGGTGTCGCAGGCATCGTCGGAGAACTCCACCTCTATCGGTGTACGCGACGAGGATGCCGAGGCAGCCGCAGAGGTGCTGAACGCAGAATTTGCCAAGGAGATCGAGACGGGTGCCATGTTCCCCATGTTAGTGGAGAGTGGCCTGGCTACCATCGCCATCGTGGGTGAGAACATGAAACAGACACCGGGTATCGCAGGTAAGTTGTTTGGTACTCTGGGACGCTCAGGTATCTCCGTGATTGCCTGTGCACAGGGTGCATCCGAGACGAACATCTCGTTCGTGGTCGATGGCAGATTCCTCAGGAAGTCACTCAACGTGCTACACGACTCGTTCTTCCTGTCAGAATACAAGGTGCTGAACCTCTTCATCTGTGGTATCGGTACCGTGGGCGGCATGTTGCTCGAGCAGATCCGTACCCAGCAGCAGTTCCTCATGCAGTCACGTCGTTTGAAACTGAACGTGGTAGGCATCTCGGATGTGGACAACTTCGTGCTGGATCGTGACGGTATTGACCTCGACAACTACGAAAAGATCCTGCGTGCAGGATTCCCCGCCAATACGGAGCACATGCGCGACGAGATCGTGAAGATGAACATCTTCAACAGCGTGTTCGTCGACTGTACAGCCAGTCGTCAGATTGCCATGCTCTATCAGACCTTCCTGGAACACAACATATCCGTGGTGGCAGCAAACAAGATTGCCGCTTCGAGCGACTACGACAGTTATATCAAACTCCGTCAGACGGCTCGCGACAAAGGCGTGTGGTTCCGCTACGAGACCAACGTAGGTGCTGGTTTGCCAATTATCGGTACCATCAACGACCTGTGCAACTCGGGCGACAAGATTCTGAAGATTGAGGCTATCCTGAGTGGTACGCTGAACTTCATCTTCAATGAGATTGCTGCCGATGTGCCCTTCTCAGAGACCGTACGTCGTGCCAAGGAACAGCGTTACTCGGAGCCTGACCCACGCATCGACCTCAGTGGTACGGATGTGATCCGTAAACTCGTCATCCTGACCCGTGAGGCTGGCTACAAGGTGGAACAGGACGATGTTGAAAAACATCTCTTCGTGCCTGACAGTTACTTCGAGGGAAGCATCGACGACTTCTGGAAGAAGTTGCCGGAACTGGATGCCGACTTCGAGGCCCGTCGCCAGAAACTGGAAGCAGAGAACAAGCGTTGGCGCTTCGTGGCTACGATGGAAGCAGACGAGAACGACCCATCATCGTTCAAGACCAGCGTTGCCTTGAAGGAAGTACCTTACGGACATCCCTTCTATGGTCTCGAAGGCTCGAACAACATCGTGCTGCTGACCACAGAACGCTATAAGGAGTACCCGATGCTGATTCAGGGCTACGGTGCCGGTGCTGCTGTTACGGCTGCTGGTGTCTTCGCCAACATCATGTCAATCGCTAATATTTAGCGATTGACAATGAAAAAATTAAAAAATGTAATAATGTAAAAATTATGCCGTACATAGAGAATAGCGAAAATCCAATTGTTGATTTAAGTTTCAATTATGGAGTAAGAATCGTTAAATTCTACAAGTATTTGGCAAGCCAAAATGTTAACGTACTTTCAAAACAATTATTACGATGTGGTACAAGTATTGGAGCAAATATCCAAGAAAGTATTCATGCTCAAAGCAAAGCCGATTTTATCAGCAAAATGAATATAGCGCTTAAAGAAGCGGACGAGACTGAATATTGGCTGAAATTGTTATGGAAGTCAGAGATTATTGAAGAAATAGAATATAAATCTCTTTCCAAAGACGTGAAACAAATTATTGGTACATTGGTGAAAATCATCAAGAACTCAAGGGTATCTTAATTTCTATTTTTACATTTTTACATTATTAAATTTTTAAATTATTAAATTTATTAGAAGTGAAACGAATAATAATTCTTGGTGACGGCATGGCAGACCTTCCCGTCGAGCGACTCGGGGGGAAGACCTTGCTACAATATGCCAATAAGCCCATGATGGACCAGTTGGCCCGTGAAGGTCGCTGTGGCCGACTGATGACCGTTCCTGAGGGATTCCCTCCAGGCTCAGAGGTGGCCAATACTTCTATCCTCGGCTACGACCTGGATCGTGTCTATGAGGGACGTGGACCATTGGAAGCCGCCAGTATCGGCTATGAGATGGGTAACGACGACCTGGCTCTGCGCTGTAACATCATCACGGTGGAAAACGGACGGATTATCACCCATAACGGTGGGAACCTTGAAACTGCCGATGGCGATGTACTGATAAAATACCTAAACGAAAAACTTGCCAAGCCCATCAACGAGCAGGCAGGTTTCGAGCGTGTCAAATTCATCACTGGCATTCAATACCGCCATCTGCTCATTATCAAGGGTGGCAACAAGCATGTCATCTGTGCCCCACCCCATGACCATCCCAATCAGGAATGGGCACCCCTGCTGGTGAAAGCCGAATCGACAAACACTTTCCAGCATGCTGGCTCAGTACGGTTATCGTCTGTGGATACGGCCAAACTGCTCAACGAACTCATCCTCAAATCGCAGGAACTGCTTGCCGCCCACCCCTTCAACATAGAACGTGCCAAGCGTGGTGAGCGACAGGCCAACAGTATCTGGCCCTGGAGCGGTGGCTATCGTCCCTCGATGGAGACGCTGATGCAGCGCTACCCGCAGATAAAGACAGGCGCGGTAATTTCTGCCGTCGACCTCATCCGAGGTATCGGTCACTATGCCGGTTTGGGAATCATACATGTGAAGGGGGCCACCGGTCTGGCCAATACCAACTACGAGGGAAAGGCCGAGGCCGCCATCGAGGCACTGCGCCACAATGACTTCGTGTTCGTCCATGTGGAGGCAAGCGACGAGGCTGGTCACGACGGTGACCTCGAACTGAAACTCAAGACCATTGAGTATCTGGACCAGCGACTCATCGCTCCTATATATAAAGAGGTATGCACGTGGAAGGAACCTGTGTGCATCGCCGTACTCCCAGACCATCTGACACCAGTAGAACAGCGCATCCACGTAGGACAGGCAGTGCCGTTCCTCATCTGGCACCGTGGCATCAAGCCCGACGATGTACAGCAATACGATGAGGTCTCGTGTGTCAGCGGCTCCTATGGTCTTCTCCTTCACGACCAGTTTATGCAGGCCTTCATGAAATATTAACTCCCCATTAAGCACACTCATTATGAATTATTACAGTACTAACGGGAACGCTCCTATCGCCGACCTGCACAAAGCAGTGGTAAAAGGACTGGCAGAGGATCGTGGCCTTTATATGCCAGAAAAGATTAAAACACTGCCAAAGGTGTTCTTCGACAACATCCACGAGATGTCGTTCCAACAGATAGCCTACAATGTGGCCAGTGCTTTCTTTGGCGAGGATGTCGATCTTGATGCCCTGCAGGACATCGTCTACGACACGCTCTCCTTCGACTGTCCTGTCGTGAAAGTCAAGGATAACATCTATTCGTTGGAACTCTTCCATGGCCCTACCCTCGCCTTCAAGGACGTTGGGGCGAGGTTTATGGCAAGACTATTGCAGTACTTCATCCGCATGGAGGGACAGAAAGAAGAGGTGAACGTGCTTGTAGCCACCTCTGGCGATACAGGTTCTGCTGTGGCTAATGGTTTCCTCGGTGTCGAGGGTATCCATGTCTATGTGCTCTACCCGAAAGGAAAGGTAAGCCCTATTCAGGAATGTCAGTTCACCACGCTGGGCAAGAACATCACCGCCATCGAGGTGGATGGTGTGTTTGATGATTGTCAGGCCCTCGTCAAGAACGCCTTCATGGATGCAGAACTGAACCAGCACATGAAGTTGACTTCCGCCAACAGCATCAACGTGGCCCGTTTCCTGCCCCAGGCATTCTACTACTTCAATGCCTACGCCAGAATCAAGGAGAAATTGTCAAATAGTAAATTGTCCAATTGTCCAATCGTCATGTGTGTCCCCTCAGGCAACTTCGGAAATATCTGCTCTGCCCTCTTCGGACATGCTATGGGACTGCCTGTGAAGCGTTTCATTGCAGCCAACAATGCCAATGATATCTTCTACAAGTATCTCCAGACAGGCCAATACGAGCCCAAGGCCAGCGTACAGACCCTGGCTAATGCCATGGACGTAGGCGATCCCTCGAACTTTGCCCGTATCATCAATCTCTACAGCAAGAACAACACACTGACAAGCGAGGCTACGCACCATCGTATCACCAACCTGATCAGCGGAGCCACCTATAGCGACAAACAGATCAAAGAGACGATGCGCCAGTGCTACCAGGAGACAAACTATATCCTTGATCCTCACGGTGCCTGTGGCTATCAGGCCCTCGTGGACGGACTACAGGAAGGCGAAATCGGTGTGTTCTGTGAGACAGCCCACCCCGCCAAGTTCAAGGAGAAGGTGGATGATATCCTCGGTATCGACGTGGAGATTCCAGACCGTCTCGCCGCCTTTATGAAGGGTGAGAAACAGAGTGTCGCGATGACCAAGGACTTCAAGGATTTCAAGGCCTATCTGATGAAACAATAAGCAAGGCGCCCTACTCAACGGGGCGCTTTACTTTTATAGGGAATCCAACCTGTCGGAATAGAGTTGCGTAGCCTCCTCTCCTAATTCGTCATCGGTCATATCAATGAGAGGATGCATAGCCGTTTCTGGTTCCAGATTGATACCAAAGCGGTTCAGGTTCTGGTTCGTATAAGTCAACTGCGCCCCAAAGAGACAGATTGTCCATGATATCTGCACCCAGAGCATGAAGAGCGGCAAGGCGGCAAACGAACCGTAGATGGCATTATAGCCCGTCACCCATATCTGAGAATGGATATAGAACATCTGCAACACCTGCATGGCAATGCCCGCCAGGATGCCAGGTACAACGGCACATGAAAAGCGCACCTTCGTATTGGGCATATAGACATATAGGCCGATGAAGAGTAGGGTCATCATGATATAAGTGGAGAGGTCTAGCAACTGGGGCAACGCAAATCCCAGGAACGTGTCACGACTGACGGATTTTGCAATGGTAGCCATGAAGACTGTCAAACCCGTAGAAACGATGATCAGGATGGGAAAGAGCAAGAACATGGCCAGATAATTGACAAAGGAGCGCATGATAGGACGGGAGTTGCTGACCTGCCAGATCTCATTGAAAGTCTCCTCCACATTGTTCATCAACATTAGCACGGTATAGAGCATGAAGATCAGTCCGATACCAAGGAAGATACCGCTTTGGGTATGAACCAGATAGCCGTTCACAAAACCCACAATGGAATCAGCGGCCTGAGGCTGGGATGAAAAGGTATCACGAAACCAATATTCAATGTATTTGTTGTAGCCAAATCCACGGGCAATGGCAAATACCACAGCCAGTATAGGGACGATGGCCAACAACGTGGAATATGTCAGAGCCGATGCCTGAGCCATCACCCGTTTCCTCGTAAAGAAACGGATGGTGAGGTATAAAATCTTATAAATATGTCGCAGACGCTCCTTCATTTTTATTTCTATTTAAAAAGAAAACACTGCCTCCGTAAGCCGGGTTCTGTTTTAGCCTGTCATCTATCTAGTCCACGAGTCACCCCGTGGCTCAAGCGTTCTACCCTCCATCGTAAATCGGACGGGCTACCCTCAGACGATGGTATACGCGAACTTGCAGCCCCCAGTCGGCACAGCCCGACGATCACCCGTCGGCTGGTGGTCTCTTACACCACCTTCTCACCCTTACTCTTTGCAGAGCGGTAGTTTTCTTCTGCCGTCACTTGCTGTCACCAACAACTTCCACTTTCAGAAGTGGGGCGCCCTGTGCTGCCCGGACTTTCCTCTTGTGTCAGACTGACACCAGCGACAAGCCGAGGCAGTGTTTTCGTGGGCAAAAGTACAAAATAATATTGAAATACGAAAGGATTACAAGAAAGAATAACAGCAAAATTACAGATGATTGCTATATTTTAATTACAAATGGTTATTATTCTTAAATTTGTCAACTATTTAAGATTTAAAGTGTTAATAGCAAACAGCCGTTAAGTAGGCAGCGAGAATTGTTAAATTGGGACAAATATTTACGACATTTTGTCAGTTTCACGAAAAATGCACCTATCTTTGCATCCGAAAACAACGAGCCGTCTGGTGCTCAGAGTCAACAAGAGGTATAATTAAAATCATAACAAAAATGAACGCAAATATGAAAAAGATTGTAAACGTCGCTACTCCAGCCGTATGCGCAGTAGCACTGGTACTGTCTGTTGTCGCATTCAACAAGACGAATGCTGCCAACACACCTGCACCTGTTGTGGCTTCCATGCCAGCAGGACAACCCGTAGACCTGACCTATGCTGCTGAAAAGGCACTGCCATCAGTGGTCTACATCAAGAACACGCAGAACTCAAAAGTTCAGACCGTCGAGTACTCCGATCCCTTCGAGGACTTTTTCTCTGATCCGTTTGGCGGATTCTTCGGACGCGGACAGGGACAGGGCAATGGTGGACGACGCCAGCGCCAGGTACAGACCCCGAAGCGCGTAGCAGCAGGATCGGGTGTCATCATTTCTGCTGACGGCTATATCGTCACCAACAACCATGTGGTGGATGGTGCTGATGAACTGTTGGTGACCCTCAACGACAACAAGGAATACTCTGCACGCATCATCGGTGCAGATGCCACCACCGACCTGGCACTCATCAAGATTGACGGCAAGAACCTGCCCGCCATCCAGATTGCCAACTCCGACGATGTGAAGGTGGGTGAATGGGTACTCGCAGTAGGCAACCCCCTCGGACTCAACAACACCGTCACTGCAGGTATCGTATCGGCAAAGGCCCGTAGCATGCAGGAGCCTGGCAAGGTGACTTCCATGATTCAGACGGACGCTGCCATCAACCAAGGTAACTCTGGTGGCGCACTGGTCAACACCAATGGTGCCCTCATCGGCATCAACGCCATGATCTACTCACAGACGGGTTCCAACATCGGCTATGGCTTTGCCATCCCGACTACAATCATGAATAAGGTCATCGACGACATCAAGAAATATGGTACCGTACAGCGCGCCATGATTGGCATCCAGGGTTCCGATGTGAGTGCTTATGTCGATAGTGAGAAAGAGAAGGGCAACGAGGTTGATCTCGGCACCATGGAAGGTATCTATATCGCAAAGGTTATAGAAGATGGTGCCGCTGCTGATGCTGGCCTGAAGGAAGGTGATGTGATCACCCATATCGACGGACAGAAAGTGCCTAAGTTCGGCGACCTGACAGGCATCATCGCCCAGAAACGTCCTGGTGACAAGATCACCATCAACTATCTGCGTAACAAGTCGAAGAAGACCGCTACCCTCACCTTGAAGAATGAGAAGGGCAATACAAAGGTAGTGAAGGATGCTGACATCGACGTACTCGGTGGACAATTCAAGGCCATCAGCGACTCCCAGAAGGAACAGTTGAACATCGGCTACGGTCTGCAAGTGCTGAAGGTGAGCGGTGGAAAACTGAAGGATGCTGGCGTACCTCAGGGATTCATCATCCAGCGCGTCAACGAAGAGAGTGTCAAGTCCATCGAAGACCTGCAGAAGATTGTGAAGGACGCCAACAAGTCGAAGGAGCCCGTACTCTATATCCAGGGTATTTATCCCACTGGCAAGAAAGGCTATTTCGCAGTGCCTCTGGAAGACGATTAAGCGCAAATCAACCCAAGAAAAGCCGCAAATGTAAAATATTTGCGGTTTTTTTTGGTGATTCCGTTTTTTTGCCTTACCTTTGCACATTGGCTAAGAACAACAATGCAATGAGACAACTGAAAATCACGAAGTCAATCACAAACCGAGAGAGTGAAGCCCTTGACAAATACCTACAGGAAATCGGCAAGGAGGAAATGATTTCGGTGGAGGAAGAAGTGGAACTGGCACAGCGCATCCGCAAGGGTGACCGCAAGGCTTTGGAGCGCCTTACCAAGGCTAATCTGCGCTTTGTCGTCTCCGTGGCCAAACAGTACCAGAATCAGGGCTTGTCCCTGCCCGACCTGATCAACGAGGGCAATCTGGGCCTCATCAAGGCTGCTGAGAAGTTCGATGAGACACGTGGTTTCAAGTTCATCTCGTATGCCGTGTGGTGGATTCGCCAGAGTATCCTACAGGCTATTGCAGAGCAGAGCCGCATCGTGCGTCTTCCTTTAAACCAGGTGGGCTCTGTCAATAAGATCAACAAGGTACTCAGCAAGTTCGAACAGGAAAACGAGCGTCGCCCGTCGGTAGAGGAAATCTCCGAGAAACTCGACCTCCCTGAAGAGAAAATCGATGAGGCCATGAGCGTCAACAGCCGCCATGTATCAGTGGATGCCCCATTTATTGACGGTGAGGACAATAGTTTGCTCGATGTGCTGATAAACGACGATGCGCCTATGGCTGACAAGACGCTCGTCATGGAGTCGCTCAAGGCAGAAATCAACAATGCCCTGAAAATGCTGAACGAAAGGGAGCGCAATGTCATTGAAGCCTTCTATGGCATCAACCAGCCCGAACTGACGCTTGAGGAGATCGGTTCTAAATACAACCTCACCCGCGAGCGCGTCCGTCAGATCAAGGAGAAAGCCATCCGCCGCCTCCGCACCTGTACAAAAAACAAAGTTTTAAAGACATTCTTAGGATAATGAGATATATTAGATACACATTTTTCATCATGATGATGGCCTTTGCTGTCTCTACAGTCAATGCCAAGCCCGTAGTTGCACCCAAGGGCTATATGTTCGGCTTTATTGCCAATTTCTCCGACTCTGTGGTCTATTTGACAGACATTCAGACTGTCGACAACGTATGGTACGACCATAAGACAAAGTTTCTGATGGGCAGGAGTGCCTACTCCAACCAGTTGCGCGAGTATTTCGCCAACACACTCAACCAGCCGCATCGCACCTGTATCGTCGTCTTCGCCCTCACCCGCAAGGAGATCGAGAAGAAATACCTGAAGTTGAAGAAACAATATACGGGCAAATACGCTGGCAGATACGATGTCAGAACCCTGAACGAAAACGAGTTCCACTTCACGCCTATCGACACCTCAGAAGATGATGAATACTAATTGTTTCTCGCGCCCTATGACACCCCACCGTCGATAGAAAAATTACGACCGTCGATAGAAATAATAGTAGTGTCGTAATGAAAAATAGTACTGTCGTATTTTTCAATAGTAGTGTCGTAACAAAAAATAGTACTGTCTTCACGCGCCCGCGTGTATATTTGTCATATCCACTTTTTATCCCACCTATCCCGCTCATCCCACACTGAAAGTAAAAAATCTTACGTGTGGGATAAGCGGGATGAGCGGGATGTTTTTCTGTTTCCCTTATATATTACGCCCGCGCGCGATAAGGCTCTCCAACTGACGGGGCTTTCATTACATTACTCTCTAACGGTATATTGAGCCTCTGACTCGATGATGACGCAACGGTTTTTGTCGTTTTCATCAAAGGGCTGCACTGTGTCGCCTTTAGAATCAGTCAGGATATTTGCTGGATTGCACCCATACAATTTGACTAATGCATCCTTGCAGTCCGCTGCACGCAGTCCGGCATATTTCATATTGATTTGAGGATTGCCCGTTCCCCTATCGGCATAACCCACAACCAGAATCTTCGCATCCTTGTACTTTTCCATAAACTGGGCTACCTTTTTCATCTGTCCTTGTCCATCTTCAGTCGGATCACTCTTACAAATGGTATAGAATATCTCCTCGTGGAGTGTTTCTTTTTTCACCACAACCTTTGGCTCTGGTTTCGACTCTGGTTTGGCTTCCGGTTTCTTTTCCTCAATG
>JAFZNI010000346.1 GCA_017551005.1 Prevotella sp. | reverse complement strand
GAATCCGAGTGCTGCAATAAAGATGATGGCGGCAAACATAACAACCCACAGGCTGACCCTGACGGAGAGTTTGCGACGGATATATGCGAATACCTTATTCATAGTTGTCCTCTATCAATTGTCCATTAACTCCTTGTATGTCACATCGCGACTCAACATCTGGCAGTCCACCATCAGGCGACTTGCCTGCTGCACCATGTCTGGGCGCAACCGGAACTCACGCTTCTTCGACTCGCGGTCGACTTGCAGGCGCAACACTTCCTTCAACATCAGCCGCTGCATCACGCGGTTGGTGGCGATATGGTCGCGGTCTACATACTGCATCACGATATCGAGTGCCTCCTCGGGATGGGCAGCGGCCCACTCCCAGCCTTTCTTGCTGGCCTCGGCAAAGCGGCGCGCCTGATCCTTATGTTTCTCGTAGTAGTCACGGTTCATATAGACACCGTCTTCCTGCACATTATAGCCGTGGTCACAGAAACGGTAGACATTCTTGTCGGTCATCTCCATACCCGCCTGTACCAACTGATAATACTCGTTGTAACTCATGGCCAGCGTGGCATCGAGCGCACCTGAAATAAAGAGGTTGACATTCTGGGCGAAGCGTATCCACTCGTAGTTCAGGTGGTCCTTGATGCTCATACAGATGGCGAGTTGTCCGAAACCCACGCTCCAGATGCCGACCTTGGCACCTTTCTGCGTCAGCGGGTCCTTGCCACGTGCCGAGACGATGACCATCGCGTTGTTCATCGATGTCTGCAAGATATTCACCAAAGGAATACCGCCATCCACAATCTCCATCGCCTGACAGAGTTGTAGCGTCGTGGCCTGACACAGGTTATTGCGCAGCCGGCTCATGGCAGGCTGCGTAGACGATGGATGTTCTATTCGTACGTTCACGCCTGCCTCGCGGTAGAAGCCTTTGGCCTCAGCCACATAGTAACCGGTAAACTGCGCCTGCGCCGTCCACTGAGGGGTAAACACAATCGTCTCGTCTTTCTGTTGCGCCGCCAACGTCGCCACCACCATCATGAATACAAATAAAACCCTTATTCTCATGATAACCACTTTTTTAATGTTTGCAAATTTAATCATTTTTATTAAGAAAACAAACATATCATGTGAGTTTTTTATTATTTTTGCAAAAAAATGGCAATAAGGGGTAATGATTTCCCTTGCTCATCTGTATATAAAGTAAAAACAGCGACGAAAAGATGTCAGACAGAGAGAAACAATTCAAGGAACTCTTCCTTTCGGAGTACGGCAGGATGTATAAGGCAGCCTACATCCTGTTAGGCAACGAAGACGAGGCGAAAGATGCCATACAGGATGTCTTCGCCCGTCTATGGGACGGTACCACCCCACTGAGAGAAGAGTCTACCAGGACATTTCTGCTGACCTGCGTCCGTAATCGCTGCCTCAACATCATTGCACACCGGCAAGCCATCACCGTTTCAACGGACATCATTTCAGCAGATACCGTCTCAGCGGATATGAAATACGCCTCTGATGACGAACTGATAGCAGCCGTCAACCGTTATGTTAGTGAGAGGCTCACCCCTCAGACCAGTCGCATCATCAAGATGCATTTCGACGAGGACCAGTCGTACAAGGACATCTCCAACGAACTGGGCATCAGTCTGTCAGCCGTCAACAAGCACATCGTGCAGGGATTGAGGAAACTACGTTCAACTTTTAAAAACAGAGAAGCATGAAAAAAGAAGAGCAGATCAGGATGCTTCTGCATCCCGAGGACTATACAGACGAGCAACTCGACCAGATGCTGGACGAGACAAACGTCCCCGTGCCTGATGCTAACAAGCAGTGGGAGAAGTTCAGAAGTGAAAAGAGAGAAGTGAAAAGTGAAAAGAGAGAAGTGAAAAGAGAAAGGCCAATGCTCTTGAAAATTGCCGCTATGTTTATCGGTGTGCTGATGCTATCAGGAATCGCATACGCAGCCATCCACATCGTCAGTCGTAGTGTTGAAGGGGATTTGCAAACCCCGACTCAGGAGGCACAAATTACTAATTCGCCCCAACAGACGACCGACGAACAGCCCACCGACTCGACAGTCATGAAGCCGGTAGTCTTCGAAGACGCAGAACTCGGCACCATCCTCAGCGAGGTTGCAACTTTCTACCAGTATGAGGTTGTCTATAAGAGTGAGGCCAGCAAACATATCCGCCTCTACTTCACATGGGACAAGAAGGCAACCATCGACGACATCATCGATACGTTCAACAAGTTCGAACGCATCCACATCACTCGCGACAACAAAAAACTGATTGTAGAATAACCCAAGCCATCACCAATATGAAACAATATATATTCACAGCCCTGCTCTGTGTACTGACACTATGTGCCCAAGCGCAAAAGATTAGCCGTGACTATCAGAACGAGTCACTCTCAAAAGTACTCGAAGACCTGAATGCCGCCACCAGCGACCAGACGATCTATTTCATCTACGACGAACTGGAAGACTTCACTGTCACCAGTCACTTCACCGGCCTGCCCATCAAAGAGGCCATCCGCGAAGTGATAGGCTTCTATCCGATGAAGGTAACCTACGATGAGAATAAGATATTCGTTGAGTGTACCCAGAAAGAAGATACGAAGGTCATCGGTCACATTGTGGATGAGAGCGGGCAGCCCGTAGAATTCGCAAATATCTCATTATACAGTGAGGGTTTTATCAATGGCGGCGTAAGCAATGAGAACGGTGACTTTGTCATCCCCTGCAAGGAACAGCGCATCACTTTGAAGGTGTCGTATATCGGTTACAAGACCGTCACCCGAAACATCAGCGTGGGTAATATCGGCACCATCACCATGCAGCCAGAGACCTACACCGTCAACGGTGTCGTGGTGAAGGGAGAGATTCCGCAGTACAAGATGGCCAAGGGCGGTATGACGGTAGATGTACAGCACTCCATCCTGCACGACATCGGCAATGCTGACGACCTGTTGTCGATGATTCCACTGGTTCAGGGCAAGGACGGAAAGTTCGAGGTGCTGGCCAAGGGTGAGCCAGAAATCTATATTAATAATAAAAAGGTACGCGATATGGGCGACCTGAAGCGACTGAAGTCTGTCGATGTGAAGAGCGTGGATGTCATTACCGCCCCTGGCGCGAAATACAATGCTGAGGTGAATGCCGTCATCTGCATCAAGACACTGAAGCCACAAGGCGACGGATTCAGCCTGATGGCTACCAGTCAGACGTGGAAAAACAACAAGTGGAACAACTACGACGACCTGACGCTGAAATACCGCACTGGCGGACTGGAGGCATTTGCCAACGTGGCACTCGACAACGGACACTACAGCAATGACCAGACCATCGACCAGGAACTGCACATCAGCAAGGACTTGTTTAACGGTCATGCGGAATTACCCGTCAGGAGTTCGTGGACGGAGATTCAGTATCAGGCAGGTCTGAGTTACGACTTCAACACAGACCATTCCATCGGTCTCAGTTTCTCATCGCAGAAGAACCTCTATAATCGTTTCAAGTCGGACATGCAGCAGCGCTATCTGAAAAACGGGGCGTTCGACGGTGACGTCCGTCTGACAACGGATAT
>JAFZNI010000345.1 GCA_017551005.1 Prevotella sp. | reverse complement strand
TAAACTGAAACAGGAATAAAGTCATAAGACCGACAACCTGCTCAGGAATAAAAATAAGTAAAGGATAAAACAACTTAATTTTAACAAACAAAACTGTCAACCAAAATCAGTACACTACATGGGAAAAGTCTGCCCTGAATCCGAGGCATAAAATTCCCACCTGGGAAAAGTCTGCCCTGAATCTCGGGCATAATATTCCGACCTGGGAAAATAGTGCCCTGAATCTGGGGCATAAAATTCCCACCTGGGAAAAGTCTGCCCTGAATCCGGGGCATAAAATTCCCACCTGGGAAAACCTTGCCCTGAATCCGAGGCATAAAATTCCCACCTGGGAAAATCATGCCCTGAATCCGGAGCATAAAATCCCGACCTGGGGATGGCTTCCCCGCATTCAGGGCAAGAAAAACCCAACTCGTGAAGATATCACCAGGTCACTTTTTCTTCGAAAGCATTCGTAAGCAAAGGGAATTAAAAGAGTGAGATGTTTATCCGACATCTCACTCTACACCTCACCGAACATCTCACTTTTCCATATTGGCATATTAGGCAATCTTGAGCGGGACAGCCTTGTAAAAGGCCACATGACCTCTCTCACTGTGCTCGTAGCCCAAGTCCTTCATGGCAAGACCCAGATAGACCTTCGTGCTGTGGTCGTTCTTCACAGATGGGTATTCACGCTGAATCAACTGTATCATCTGACTGCCGTTCAACGACTTCACCTTCTCACCCTCTATCGGCTTGCGGAAGCAGACTTCAATAATCTCCGCAATGTCCTTCTGTCCCATGTACTCCATGTTCAACTCCTGAATACGCGCCACCTCCTCGTTGTTGAACCAATAGGGCGACTTCAGCACACGGATCTCATGAAGCACTTGTGCATAGAGTTGGTCGTAGTCAATCTCACCTGTATTGTCGATATACTGTCCTGTTGGAATCGTCAGGCAGATATAGCGACGACTACCTGTGGCATCTGTCAACGGATGGGGATTGTTGGTGGTTGCTACAAACGAGGCATAGCGAGGACGGTCATCCTGCGAACAGCCATAGATAGGTCGCCCGTTCACCTTGCTCTTCGAGAGTGTCTGCTTCAGGGCTGCATGCTGAGAGGGTCGGATGGCGTCCAACTCATCGAGGTTCACCAGCAGGTTGTTTGTCAGTGCCATCTCCTTGTCGAACTTGTTCGAGAGGTTGAGATGATCCAGATAATATTGGCGCAACTCTGGTGGTAGTAGCCTATGGAAGAAGGTTGTCTTTCCGCAGCCCTGCGAGCCAATCAGCGTTGGAACACACTCATTACCATGCAGCGTGTCTATCTGTAGCCAGTGGGCAACGGCAGAGCGCAGCCAAACAGAGAGGAAACCAAGTTGTTCTGTGCTGATGCCAGGCAGACGATCAAAGAGGGCTGCCACATAATTCTGTCCGTTCCACTGGGGCAGGGCCTCCAAATACTCGCGAATGGGATTAAACGAGCGTACCTCTTCCGAATGAATCAGTTCAACGATGTCCGCCTTGGGACTGCCCGTCTCACAGATACCCTCTCGCTTGGCTCGGATGATGATCGAGTTCAGTGCCTCTGGTGTCAGTACACGAAAGGCAGGCTTTCCATCATCCGATTCTGCTTGTAAGGTCGTGCACTCGGCTCTGTCGCTTGGCTTGTTCATGAACTCCACCTTCCCGCTCAACTCGTTACGACGGAAAAGATAATTGTCCTGGAGAAACTGGTGTACGACCAGTGCTCCCTTCTGGGAGACTCCAAGAGCCTCACCTTGAATCAATAGATTTTTGTTAGTCATAATGTGTTTTTTGTAATATTTTTCTCGTCCTTAAGGCCTTTCCTTAAAATTCTCTGCAAAGGTACAAAATAAAAAACGGTTTTGCAAATAAATGCTCACAAAATCTGCGAAAAATCTCAAATCGGCAAAAATTTTAACATATCGATTGGCGAGGTAAGGAAGTGAGGTGTTAGGTGACCTGTATGATGAGGTGTCTGTCAAACAGGTCACTTTCTCAATGCCCTTTGTTTACTTACGTTTCCAGCGAAAAAGTGAGATGGTGTGTACAATACTATGTGTCTCATTTCATACACTCAGGCGAGGATTTCATAAAAATCTTGCCTAAATTCTTGTTTGTTTCCCTAAATCACAATTAAAAGATTTCAAAAACAAGAATCATTATGTAACACCTACAACCTAATTCCACCATGCAGGATGGAAAATACAGAATAGTGCGGATGTTGGGACAAGAAAGTTTTGGCGATATGAAATAAAAGTATTAACTTTGCAAACTGAATATGAATTTATAATGAAATATGGACCGATTACATCATATATACGACATCATTGATAAGGAAGGCTTTGTCAATACGACATTACAAGAAATAAATAATTACATAAAAGATATACAACATGGGACAGAAGATTTTTATAGATTCAATCTATCAGAGCATGCAGGACTCTGCAAGGGAGGCGCGCCTCTCATTGGGGCGTCCATCGTCGCATGCTACGCGACAGCAAGCATTACAGCAAGTCGCAATGCTGAAGGCAGCCAAGGAAGCCGCCCAGCAAACTGGGAAATAGACGAGCGCCAGGAACAGTTGATTGAAAAGTGGGCTAGGGCTGCAAATCTGTGGGAGGATGACTCTGAGCAGATTTTGACAGCGGAGTTTGGTCCCATGATCGCTCAAGGAGCAGAGGCAAAGGTTTATTATCACGATGGCGACACATCTGTGGTAAAAGAGCGTTGCTCAATCTATTCTACTACCCAAAAGGCTCTTGATGCTATCGTGCTGCACAATTTCCTTTTTCCTGAAACAGCCATGAAGGTGATTGGCTTTACCCGCGACAGCGATGGACTTTTGCGAATAGTGCTTACACAGCCTTACGTGAATTGTCAGCGATTGGCTACTAAGGAAGAAATAGACACGATGGTTGCTGCCAAAGGATTTCGTGACAATTGGAACGGACAGGGTATTAATTATATTTCTGACCGTTTGGCACTTGAAGATATGCACCCTGCGAATGTCTTCATAGACGAGATAACAGGAATACCAATCTGTATTGATTGCATCGTAAAATTTGTGAAGGCTATCGATTGAGATAATAGATTATTTGGTGTTTCGTATTGATAAACACAATAGGTAAGAGAAAGTAGGATAAAGACTCTCAAAGTCGGATTCTGCGCCAGAGGAAGCGGGGGATGCGGCGCCAGAGGGCTGTGAGGATACGGTACTTCCAGTCGATGACGCGGATATGTTGGCGGTGGTTGATGGCAGAGAGGATTTCCTTAGCCACACGTTCTGGCTTAAGCATCATCGGGTAGTGAAAGTCGCCGCTGAGCAGGGCGGTATCCACGAAACCGGGGCGGATGTCGGTAAAATGTATCTTCAGGCCTCGTGCGTTGGCCTGTTGTTCTAGTGCCTGAAGATAGACATTCTGCATGGCTTTGGTGGCGGAATAACTGGGGGCAGGGCCGAGTCCTTTGGTGCCGGCTATCGACGTAATGGCAGCGATATGTCCGTAGCCTCGTTCTGCGAAATAACGGTAGGCCTCGCCAATCATCCGCGTGAAACCGACTCCGTTGGTCTCGAGTGTTGCCAGTTCAATATCCTCCTTCAGTTCACGGTTCTGTTTCCCGATGCCTGAGGCATAGAAGAACAGATCCATACCACCCAGCCGTCTGATGAGTGACTGTAGTCGTTCTGTCGCCTCTTTCTGTGTCACATCGATCTGCTCGACGGCAGTTGCATGCAGTTCTTCGAGTTTATCCACTCTTCTGGCTGCGACGCCTACCGTCCAACCTTCTTTCATCAGTAGCATGGCTACTTCTCTTCCGATGCCTGAAGAGGCACCAATGACAATTGCCCGTTTATCCATATTCGGTTGCAAAGTTACAACTTATTGTTCAGTTATCATTCAACATCCGACTTTTTTTGTTGTTAGGCCCTGACTTTGATATGTTACAGACTGATGCTGAGACCAGCGATGAGCCAGCGACCGGGCTGTTCCACAAGTCCGTAGTCATGGTAGTGGGTGTCGAGCAGGTTGGTGGCTTCGAGATAGATTTTCCACGTTGGCTGTTGCCACGTCAGACGGGTGTCGAGCAGGAAGTAAGGGCGGTAGTCCTGTACCATGCCGTCGAAATCGGTGTAGGAGCCCACACGATCCTGCCATCTGGCGTTCACATTGAGGCTGAGCCTGTCTGTCAGCGGGAGGCGCAGATTGGCTACGAGTTTGTGACGCAGATATTCCAAGGCATACTGCGACACGAAGCCTGCCTCCTGCTCCTTGTCCTGAGAGATGAAACTATAGTTACATTGAACATTGACCATTGACCATTGAACATTAAAACCGACCTCCAGACCCAGGCTGTTCAGTTTGGTATGGTTGACACTCTGCCAGACGGCGTTGTCGCCCTGCGTGGTGTCCATGATCCAGTCGATCATGTTTGTGCCATGATGATGCCAGAGGGCACATTGAACATTGACCATTGACCATTGACCATTGATGCCGAATTCGAGGGCACGAATCTCCTCGGGATTCAGGTGGGGATCGGCACTATAGCCCTGTAGTTTGTAGTACATCTCCGTAAACGACGGCATGCGAAGTGAGGTGTTGTACGAGGCGTGGAGTTTCCAGTGCGGGGTAGGGCGGTAACTGATATCAATGCCTGGATAGATGGTCATATTCATGTTGCTCCATGTGTTCTTCACCGCCACCAGACCTGCGGAGAGGGTGAAGTTACGCAGCAACAGGTTGTGTTCCAGATAGCCGCTGATGTTCGTACGGTTCACACCAAGGGTGTAGTCGCGATCCGTTCCTTTGATATGATGCGTCTGCAAGAGCGGTTCCCCGAGGTTGCCGCTGACGAGGTCTTCATTGCGCAGTTCGGCTCCGAAGGCTGTCCGGTTCTGGGCGTTCCAGTCGAAATAACTGCTGAGGCTCACGCCATAGACATCCGTGCGGTTGTAGTTGTATTTCATCTTCTCGGGTTGTCCACGATACCCCTCATAGCGGTCCCTGTTCTGGTTCCAGTAGATGCTGGAGTTGAGGCGTAGTCGGCCCCGTTTGGTATTTCCTTGAATGGCGGAGTAGAGTTTCGTGGTGTGTTCGTACTGGTCGTCAGCCTGCCACTTGGGGGAAGCCCAGAAGGTACTCGAACCCCAACCTTTGTCAGCAATGCCGAGGTGCCAGTGCAGTCGGATGTCGTCGTCTTCATATTGACCCTGATAAAAGCCCTTTGCCCCACTGAAGTCGGTGTTGAGACTGCCAGCCTTCGAACGACTGTAGCCGTCGCTACGGGAGTAGGAGGCGGAAAGAGACCCTCCCCAGCCCTCCCTATAGGGCGGGAGTGATATGTGTGCTGCTGTGGAGGCATAGCCGAAGGAGCCTCCTTCCATCCGCAGGTGTAATTTCTCCTCCCCTGCAGGGGAGGTTGGGAGGGGTCTTCCTGTTACAATATTGATCGCCCCTACGAGCGATGACGTGCCGTAGATGCGACCAGCGGGTCCCTCAAGAACCTCGATACGTACGATGTCGTTCAGATCGACGGGCAGGTCCATCGCGTTATGGCCCGTCTGCGGGTCACAGATATTGATGCCGTTGAGCAACAGGATGATTTGGTCTTGGGTACCGCCTCGGATGGAGATGTCTGTCTGTGCACCAATGGGCCCTCGTTGACGGACATCCACGCCTACAGCGTATTTCAGGAGATCGTTAATACTTTGTACTGGTGCCTGCGCAATGTCTGCGCGATCCAGTACAGTGACCATTCTCGCAGCCTGACTCTTTGTCAGGGGCGCCCTCGAGCCGGTGACTGCCACCTCCTCGAGCATCATCTCGCGGGCTGTCGTGGTGGCGGTGGAGTCTGTCACGACGGGATTCGTCGAGACACTCTCCGCAGAGGCGTAGGTCAGCGTGGCTACGGAGAGCACGCTACATACCACCTCTCGTCCCAGACAGGCAAAGAGTGAGTAACCCTTGTTCCCAAATTGATGGAACACGAGCACCGGGCGCCTGATGTTGAATATTGGTTTGTACATAAAATCTCGTCTAAAATTTCGTCTAATCTCGTCTAAGATTCCTTCTTATGCCACATTCTATCTTCATCGAGCCATATTTCGCCATGTTTATGCATCTTGTAAAGCAAATTTTTAATCTTGAACATCTTCTGGTCTTCGGTATAATCAATGGGCAATTTGTTCCACAGCAATTCATTAACCTGCTTACGACTAAGCACCATCATCGTAAAGACCATCGTAAAGACCATTGTAAAGACCATCGTAAAGACCATTGTAAAGACCATCGTAAAGACCATCGTAAAGACCATCGTAAAGACCATCATTTTAATATAATCCAATAACCATTGCCTCTACCTTTCCGTTTCAAGTATCCACGTTCTTTCAGATCATCTATCAGATGTCGTAAATTCCGTTCTGTTATATCTATTCTGTCCGCCAATTGCTTTCGTGTCTCATAGGGATGTGCTTTAATTACATTATATGCATCAGCGAGAAGTCCTTTCAAAGCCCCATGAGGCAGGTCTTTAAAGAGCATAGGCTCGTTAAGGAAATGTGGATGACAAGGAATGTCAATTAAGAAGAAAGTTCTCTCATCATCTGTTTCAATAGTGGCTAAAGGCGAGCCGTTTGCTTCAAGTGACGCTTGAATAGTGGGAATGCCAGTAGCCCTTCCTTCTGTTAATCCAAGTTCCTTCAGAAAATCTCCTAGTCTGCGATTCTTGTATCTGCGTGAGCGCAGTGATTTTGCCAATTTTATGGCTTCAGCACTAATAGAACGATCAGGCCCAGCATAACTTAAAATGCTAATACGGTGAGGCTCTATCGTTATTTCAACAGGTTCATAAAGTCTGTAATCCCTATGATACAGGGCATTTGTTACACTTTCTTCTAATGCCGCATAAGGATAATTAAAATATTTTAAAGGCTCTTGTTTGTTGGGAACCTTAACAATACGCTCTTTTATCACATTTGTTTTAAGATAATCAAGCGTGGAACTTATCATATGCGGAACTGTCCCTCTGATGACAGGAGCCTCTGTCATATTATCCGGATTCCGTTCCCTTCCTTCGGGGAAGAACACGATTTCCACCTGACTATATGGGAAGAACTTATCAGGCTGTTCACAGAACATCATGGCTGCCACGTTTTTTATACGGCGTTGTTCTGTAGGACCAGACAACAGATTCATATTGCTAAGTAATTCTTCTATAGGGGTACGCCCAACGTCATTAGACAGTTTGCTACCAACCTTCACAAGATAGTCGCGCACTTGGACTAACGAGATGTCGTCATATCTGATTTCATCATTTCCCCTGTCGTCGAAAGGGACTTTTGCTGACATCTCCCTTAATTGGTCTAACTGCTCACCTTTTGCTTCAATTGTATTTGAACCGAACCGTATATAGAACAACTTGTTCTTGTGCTTCGAAGTCACGTCTGAGGGGACTGTGTAAGGACGCTCAATGCCACTGGGCACCCAAATAGCCAATATCTGTTGCCCATCCACTTCCTCTACGGCAATGCGGGGCTGGTAATATGGTTCTATCATATTGTTATACCTCACCATCTGCTGCTGGATGTCATCTAATTGTTCTATAGGAATACCTTTGACAGGCCTTTCTGCTATGCCATTCTTTTCCTTTACGCCGACAAGGATGTAGCCACCGCCAAGATTGTCTATGTCATTGGCAAAAGCACAAATTGAACGGTAGATCTTAACAGGATTCCACCCTTCTTTAAACTCTATTCTGTCTGATTCTATCTTACGCTTATTCAGCAGATCTTCTATGTTAATAGGTATAGCCATATCTTTTCTTTTTAATTCTTGTATATCAAATTTTATTTATAACGTTTTTTACTTCTATTTTATTTTTGCTAATACGTCGCCGAACTTAGCATAGTTGACTACTACCCGAGTCATCGAAGTCGAAGTTATTCTCCGCTTTCTTAAACTCCACTACCTCGTTCTCATGATGGTAGCGCAAATTGTCGAATATTTCGTTAATGTTCATTGTTGTCATATCTCGTCTGCAAAGTTACGCATTTTATTCCAATTGTTTCCTATATACTGCATCCAATGTTTGCCTTTGGCTTTGTTGCCTCATCCTCACCCAACAAGATATAAAAATGCAGGTGTCTGCAACTCCTGTCGCTCATTCAGAATAGAAAGATTAGAACGAGGAATCACATACATCTGGCAAATCTTATTGCTGATAAACACATACAGAGTCCCTTTCGGATTTCCGTCTATCAAATATGTTGTAACGGTTTTGCCCATATATAACTGAAATCTCTATTGTTTTAAGAAACCATACTCATATACTTTCGGCTCAATTTTCTTTGCCAAATCTTTAAGTTTTTGGCGAAGATCAGTTATAAGTTCTGTATATGTTGCATCTTGGCTTTCTGTGTTCATCTGCACT
>JAFZNI010000344.1 GCA_017551005.1 Prevotella sp. | reverse complement strand
CCTCTAATATACCCACCATCAACAATCCTAATGGCGGGCAACTGAAGGACTTGATTGCTGAGATAGGTAGTGCCCCCAGTACTATCCGTGCGATAAAGGTTGTTGGTAAGATGACTTCCAAGGATTGGACTTTCGTCAAGAACTATATGCCAGCATTGGAAGAGTTCGACATCAGCGGAACGGATATAAAGACCATTCCTGAGGAGGCATTCCTGGATCACCAGAGAATAACGGTTATTCATCTCCCTTCCACAGTTACCTCTATTGGCAACAGAGCATTTAGGAATTGTCCTCAGTTAACCATAGTTAATGGCTGTGAGAATGTGAAAGAAATCGGATGCGAAGTATTTGGCTATTGTTATAAGTTGTCACAATTCCCCTTTGGCAATGCAATACAGTCAATTGAATATAACGCGTTTGAAAATTGCAGTTCATTACCTGCTACCTTAGTATTGTCTGCTTCTTTAACAAGTCTCGGGAGCAACGTATTCTATGGATCTTCAGTCACTAGTTTTGATCTGAGTCAGTGTACCATGACAAATGGCATTTCCTCTAACCCCTTTGGCCAATGTACCTCATTGCTTTTGCCAGAAAAAGGTGACTATTCTTTGTCGTGTTACGCTTTGAATGAATCACATCTCACAGAATTGCGTTTACCATCAGTTGTCAATGGGCTCTCATGTGAAAATGTGTTACCCGCCACGCTAGAGCGCCTCTATGTGAGCCGCACAGAACCCATCTGGGTGGACAATAATGCTTTTAGATATGTTGACTTTGACAATTGTACGCTATATGTGCCTGTTGGTTGCAAAGATGCCTACGAAGTGGCTTCGGGATGGTCTAATTTTGACAATGTACAAGAACAGGGTATCAAGGTAAACATCACTGGTTTGGGCTCAGTGATGCTGGGTAATATTAGTTATTCAAATGGCGGCGTATTCTTTGCTAATCAAGGCGGTGCTACCACTCTGAAACTCGTACCTGACTACGACAATGAATGGCAAACAGTCAAACTCAACGGCAATGCTTTAGGTATTGCCGACGATGGCACTTTCACCATTCCAGCGGGAACAACTCTTGGTACGCTCGACATATCGTTTACCAACAATTTACCCACCATCAACAATCCGAATGGTGGAGAACTGAAGGATAAGATCGCTGAGATAAGTAACAACCCCAGTACCATCCGTGGAATAAAGGTTGTTGGTACGATGAAGCCCAAGGATTGGACGTTCGTCAAGGACAATATGTCAGCGCTGGAAGAGTTCGACATCAGCAAGACGGATCTAAAGGCCATTCCGGAGGAGGCTTTACAGAATCACCAGAAACTCACAATCATGCATCTACCCACCACAGTTACCTCTATTGGCAACTGGGCATTCACAAATTGTCCACAACTGACCACTGTTGATGGATGTGAGAACGTAAAGGGAATAGGGTGTTATGCCTTTGAGTCTTGTCAAAAACTCTCTGTATTCCCCTTTGGCAATGCGATACAGTCTATTGAATACAACGCATTTTATTATTGCAGTTCATTGCCTGCCACATTAGTTTTTTCTGCCTCATTGAATAGTCTCGGGAGCAACGTATTCTATGGATCTTCAGTCACTAGTTTTGACTTGAGTCAGTGTACATATACAGGAAGTATAGATAACAACGTCTTTGGTGAATGCACCTCATTGGTTTTGCCCGAAAAAGGTGACTATTCTTTGTCGTGTAACGCCTTGAAAGATGCTCCACTTACAGAATTACGTTTACCATCAGTTGTCAATGGGCTCTCATGTGAAAATGTGTTACCAGCCACGCTAGAGCGCCTCTATGTGAGCCGCACAGAACCCATCTGGGTGGACAATAATGCGTTTAGATATGTTGACTTTGACAATTGTACGCTGTATGTGCCTGTTGGTAGCAAAGAAGTCTATAGCGAGGCTTCGGGATGGTCTAATTTTGTCAATGTGCAGGAACAGGGCATCAAGGTAAACATCAGTGGTTTTGGCTCGGTGGTGCAGGGTAATATTAGTTATTCAAATGGTGATGTCTTCTTTGCAAATCAAGGCAGTGCTACCACTCTGAAACTCGTACCTGACTACGACAATGAATGGCAAACTGTCAAACTCAACGGCAATGCTTTAAGTATTGCCGAAGATGGCACTTTCACCATTCCAGCGGGAACAACTCTTGGTACGCTCGATATTTTGTTCACCTCCAATATGCTCACCATAGACAATCCTAATGGCGGTGAACTGAAGGACAAGGTTGCTGCGACGGGCATCACCCCCAGCACCATCCGTGCGATAAAGGTTATTGGTAAGATGGCTGCCAAGGATTGGACTTTCGTCAAGAACAATATGACAGCGTTGGAAGAGTTCGACATCAGCGGGACAGACCTAAAGGTCATTCCTGAATCGGCACTCCAGGAACACCAGAACATTACTATCGTCCATTTGCCATCAACGGTTACCACCATTGAACGCTCTGCATTCAATAATTGTCCGAAACTAACCACTATAGATGGATGTGAGCAAGTAAAGGAAATACAAGATGGAGCGTTTAACTATTGCATCAAATTGGCCAACTTCCCCTTCGGTAATGAACTTCAGTCCTTGAGTGAATGTTTCTGGGGATGTATCTCATTACCCGAAGAACTTGTTTTGCCAACTTCGGTATATAGCATTGGATGGGCAAATACTTTTAGAGAGTCCTCCATTCGCAAGTTTGACCTGAGTCAATGTCATCTGACCCAGAGTATCTCTCAATGGATTTTTGGTCAAGCAACATCTGTGCTATTGCCCGAATATGGCAGTTATGGCGTTGACCTCCGTACCTTCGAGGGTTCTAACATCACAGAATTGACCTTTCCTGCCTGTGTGACATACATTGGAGAATATGTGGTTCCTTCCTCTATGGAGCGTATCTATGCCAAAAACGCCACCCCAATCAATGCTGATTCAAAGGCCTTCAATTATGTTGATCCAAATGTTTGTGTGCTTTATGTTCCTATAGGATCCAAATCTCTTTATGAGACAGCAACAGGCTGGTCGGTATTCACAAATATCAAGGAATATGGAATGACGGTTGTTGTTGGTGAAGAGGGTAAGGTACATACTGATGGACATACCTTGATGGGTACTACAACATTCTTCCCAAAGGGAAACACCGCTACATTCGAGATCGTTCCGAATGCA
Source organism: Prevotella sp. (assembly GCA_017551005.1). GTDB lineage: Bacteria > Bacteroidota > Bacteroidia > Bacteroidales > Bacteroidaceae > Prevotella. Next base: position 20,861 of record JAFZNI010000344.1, on the reverse strand, counting down.
GGCTGGCATGCCGATGCAGTGACACTTAATGGCGCTAATATAGCATTTGCTAACAACAAGTTCACTCTCAGTGGCGATCAGTTGAATGGTAACCTTGCTGTATCCTTCGCTATCAATCAGTTTAAGTTGGAACTCCAGATTGCCGGTAACGGTAAAGTAAAAGTTGGTTCACAAGAATATTCAACTAACCAGATACTTACCGTCGATAGCCTTACGACACTGAACCTTACCTTAGAGCCTGCTCAGGGACAGATGGTAAGTGCCATTACCTTCAATGGCCAGGAAAGTGTGGTACAGAACGGTGGTAAGACATACGTTACCCCTGCTATTGTAACCAACTCAACACTTGCTATTACCTTTGGTACAAGCGGTGCTATAGGCAATGTTGTCACCTACACCGTCAACACAGGTGAGGGCGGTACGGTGGAATATAAGAACACCACATTATTGTCACCCCAAACCACAATCTTGGTGCCAAAGGGTCAGGATGCCGTGTTTGAAATGAAACCCAACCAGTATTACGTTGTGGATGCAGTGAAACTCAATAATCAGGATGTCACTGGTGAATTAGATTCCAACGGGAAACTGACCGTGAAGAATACCACTGCTGATGCTAAGTTGGAAGTAACCTTCCGAATCAATGCAGAGATCACTGTGGTTATGGAAGAAGGTGGGACTCTCGCTAACATATTGACTAACGCACTGAAACAAAAAGTGACGAAACTCATCGTCAAAGGTCCAATATGGGAACAGGACTTCTATACCATGCGTGACGAGATGCCATTGTTAGCAGAAATTGACCTCTGGGAGGCACAGACAGAGTATATCCCCTATAAAGCATTCTGTACAACAGATGATTGGTGGGGTACATCTCTAGGTAAACGCTCGTTGACAAGTGTTCGTCTGCCAGAACACACACACCGTATCGGCGGCTTTGCCTTTGCTGGATGTTCGAATCTAAAAGAAGTCAACTTTACAGAACTGAAGCAACTTGAATATCTTGAAGGCCGAACCTTCGCCCAGACAAGTCTTAGTGTGGTTGACTTAAGCAAGACACAGTTGACAGACCTTGGTGGCGAGTTCTATCAGATGAAAAAACTTGAGAATATCAAGTTACCAAAGACACTGACCAGACTTAGTGATGCGTTCCGTGAGAGCACTCTGACTGAAATAGATCTCTCAGATTACACAAACCTGAAGACACTGGAAAGTACGTTCAACCAGTGTAGGGATCTGGTGAAGGTAACATTGCCAGAGGGACTGACAAGCATTAATGATGCTTTCAGTGGATGCGAGAAACTGACCACCATTAATCTGCCCAAGAGCCTGCAGGCGATAGGCGCTTCTGCCTTCTCAAATACAAAATTGCAAAAGATTGATTTGAGTGGCTTGACGGAATTACAGAGTATTGGCGGTTCTGCCTTCTCAAGTTGTTATGAGTTAAGTGAGATACTATTCCCCACCTCATTGGAACAGATAGGTGATAACGCTTTCTCCTCTTGTAATAAACTGACATCGGTAGACCTGTCAAATACACAGTTGCAAAGGATTTCGGAATGGGCATTCGCTTGGTGTAATGGCTTGGAAAATGTTAAGATGCCTAAGACGTTGGAAACCATCGGCAATTATGCCTTTGAAAATTGTAACAAGTTAGTTGGCAATCTGGAATTGGAATCCGGTATTACCCGCATCGGCGACAATGCCTTTGCAGGCACTCAGATTTCCATCATCCGCAGCAAAGCAACTGTTCCTCCTGTGCTGAGCAATAACTCTATGCCAGAAACCTGGGTGGCAGCCTTCGTACCAGAGGGTAGTGCTGATGACTATAAAGAGGCAGTCGTCTGGAAGGACAAGTGGATTCTCGACAAGGAAGTACCTGCTGAAGTCACTGTGACCAAAGAGGGCAACCTCGCCATCGATATCATCAATCAGATAGGCATCCCACAGGCAACCATCACCCATCTGAAGGTACATGGACCACTTGGGCAGAAGGACTTTGCCAGTATGCGCTCGAACATGACGCTACTCTACGACCTCGATATGTTTGACGCTGAGGTAACTGTGATTCCGGAGAAAGCCTTCCTCGACAAGAAGGTGCTAATGAATGTGAAGTTGCCTGCTTCGCTGCGGACCATTGAGAGTTATGCTTTCAAGGGCTGCTCCGCACTGGACGGTTCACTGACATTACCAGATGGACTGAGATTAATCGGATGGAGTGCCTTCCAAGGATGCTCGTCACTGGATGAGGTGGTGTTTAACGAGAGTCTGGAGGCTATCCAGGGCTATGCCTTCGAAGGATGCTCATCGCTGAAACAGGAGATTACCCTGCCTCGTGATTTCCAATCACTTGGTGAGCATGCTTTTGCCAACTGTAGCAGTCTCTATGGTACAGTGAAGTTCAACCGCGACTTCTATATGTTCATGGGAACCGAGGGTTATGGTTCATCAACTGGATATTGCTTCGAGAACTGTTCGAATATCGAGACGGTAGATATGTCGGAGCCCGACTTCCTTGATGAGATTCCATATTATACATTCGTCAATTGTACTTCCCTGAAGACCGTGTTGTTGCCACAAAACCTCGATCGCATCGACAACGGAGCCTTCTATAACTGTACAAGTCTCGACAACATCGAATTCCCCAACACTTTGTTGGTCATCAACGGGGATGCCTTCCAGAACTGCACGTCGCTAAGTTCTCTCAACCTGAGCGATTGTAATAACATGGGTACCATTGAGGGCCATGCCTTCGAAAACTGCTCTAACTTGGAGACCGTCTACCTACCAAAGAGTCTGAATTGGATTGGCGAATATGCCTTTAGGAATTGCCGCAATCTGGCCAACCTTACCGTGGAGGCCGTACAGCCAGCCGACTTGGGTGACTATGTGTTCGATAAAGTAAGAACCGACCGTTGCATACTCTCTATTCCAACAGGAACGTATTACGACTACGCTTCGGCAGAACAGTGGGGTGCATTCGTCCAGACGCGTAAGAGCATCGACGTGACGGTGGGTGATGGTGCCAATCTCTTCATCGTGAACGACGAACCCAATGCGGCCCGCGGCGCACGCCGGACTTCTGCCGCTGAACAACAGGGGGCCAAGGTGAAGGACGGCTCAAGCCTGTATGTGCAGGAGAACGAGACCGCCGTCTTCAAGGTGAACCCCGATGAGAACGTAGAGATTGCAAAGGTACTCTTCAATGGCAAGGATGTTACCAACGAGATGGTGAATGGCGTATACGAAACGCCAGGCGTCACTGCTGCTTCCTCGTTCGAGGTACAGGTGAATGTTTTGGGTGACCTCCACGTCAAGGAACTCCGTATGCTCGACGACAACGTTACCATGATGGTTGCAGAGAAACGTCAGTTGAAGTTTGCAGTCTATCCGACCAATGCAACCAACCAAACCATCACATGGACGAGTAGCAACGAAAAGGTGGCAACGGTGAACAGCGATGGTATCATTACCGGTGTGGCTGCTGGAAGTGTAGAGATTACCGGAAAGACCATCGACGGTGGTTTAGAAAAGAAATGCCAGGTTGTCATCAAGCCGAACAAGTACTGGCTTGTATCTGAGGAAAAGGTGGAGGAAGATATTGAAAGAGGCGTCAGATTGCCACTCGCACTCCACAATGAGGATGAAGCACGCGCCATCCAATTTGATGTATGGACACCCGAGAATATGTCTATGGAAGAATGGAATATTGAACTTAGCGGACGTGCCAGCGGATATCAACTCCAGACTGAGCGCATATCTAATAAAGTCATACGTGTCAAAGTCAGTTCACCGACTGGTGGTAAGTTCAAGAATAGTGATGGCGAACTTCTCACATTGTCATTCTATACTGGTAGCAAGGGTGGAGACTACGATGTGGCTATCAGGAATGTCCACATTACAGGTCCTAACAACTTCGACTTTACTGCTCCTGACCACATCATTCGCTTCAGTATGCCAAGTTACCCAATGGGCGACAGTAACGGTGATGGAAAGGTCACTATCAATGACGCTGTTAATACAATAGATTACATCCTGGGAAGAGGATGCGAACGCTTCTTCTGGAATCTTACCAACGTCAATAAGGATGGCGATATCTCTGTAGCCGATATCACGGGTATCATCGATATTGTCCTTGAGCGTAAGTCTCATGCCAGCGCCGCACGTAAGACTGCCAATAATGCCCAGGGCAGACTCTATATGAACGACATCTCGATGACTGCCGGTAAACAGCAGACAATCGGCCTGCAGATGGAGAATGCTGCCGACTTCATTGCCTTCCAGTGCGACATCTATCTGCCTACAGGCATGGAGATTGCCTATGACAAGAACGGCAACGCTCTGGTGAGCCTCGCTGGCGGTGTAACCAGTCACCACACCATCTCTGCCAACTTGCTCGACAACGGTGCTCTGAGAGTTATTGTGATGTCACCGCAGAACGAGAGACTAAGTATTCTTGAGAACGATATTGTCAACCTGTCGGTTACGACAGAGAGCACAATGGTCGGCGACGGTGTGATTGACATCCGCGACATCCGTCTTGTCAGAAGTTCTGATCACAGCGAGTGCATGGCTCCGAATGCCTCTGCCTACGTCCACTTCGGTGAACCTACCGCCATTGACAAACTCATGGCATCAAAGGGATTGAAGATGAAGATGGAAGACCACTATCTCATTATCGATGCAGAAACTGCCACTACCCTGCCACTTGTCTCTACTAATGGCATCTCGAGGGAACTCCAGATTCATAAAGGCGAGAACAGGTTCTTTATCGAGAATACCGGCGTCTACATCATCGGTGGTAACAAATTGATTGTTAAATAATTAAAATAATGACGACTATGAGAATTGATAATATCCGAACCTTGCGGACATCTTCGTACAGAAGATGTCTGCGGGTCACCTTATTATTCTTCGTGATTCTATTGTTTGCTGTCAGCCAGTTAAGGGCAGAAGACAAAATCGTGATTCCGACATTGAAGATTGAGCCGGGTACAACCCAGCGGCTGGCCTTTCAACTGATAAACAAAACAGCATATACCGCCTTTCAGGCCGAGGTATTCTTACCCAAGGGGATTACGCCAGCCAAAACTGGCGACGGTAATTATAGTGTCAGCCTCTCCTCTTCCAGGATAACGAATCATACCATCACTGCAAACGTCATCAGTAGTGGCGCCTTGAAGGTCGCAGCATATTCCTCGAACAACGAAAATCTGAAAGGCAGTTCCGGCGACCTATTCTATATTGACATCGTTTCTGACGCCAACTTCGAAGGTTCAGCCACGATTGAAGTCAAAGGCATTCTGTTTACCAGGAGTTCAGATCGTAAGGAGATTGAATTCGCTGATGCGAGTGGAGTAGCCACCACTCGTATATCCATCGAGGGTGATGCAAATAGCGACGAGGCTGTTGATGCAAAGGATATTGTTGAAGTTGCCAACTATCTCAAGGGAAGTCCCTCAGACTATTTTGACTTTTCTGCGGCTGATGTCAACACAGACGGCACAATAAGCATAGCAGACATCATCAAAATCGTACATATAATTTTGTCCAAATAATCACGATTGGAACCCTTCAGAGTATATTGGCGCTGTGGATTAGTTTTCCGCAGCGCCATTTGCTTATATGCTATCCCCCACCGGGGTAAAGTCTGCCCTGAATCTCGGGCAAGGTTTCCCCCACCGTGCAAAAGTCTGCCAGAATTCGGGGGAAGATTTCCCCCACCATGCAAAAGTCTGCCAGAATCTGGGGGAAGATTTACCCCACCATGCAAAAGTCTGCCAGAATTCGGGGGAGGATTTACCCCACCGTGCAAGGATCTGCCAGAATTCAGGGGAAGATTTACCCCACCAGGCAAAAGTATGAACTGGATTCAGGGCAGGGTTTACCCCACCGGGGGATGGCTTGCCAGAAATCTCAGGCAAAAAAACCGACTTTGGAGATCGTAAATGTTTTTAAAACATTTGGAAGTTATTTGTTTTTTTTGTATCTTTGCCAGCAAAAGAAGACTAAAACTAAATAGGAAATGATGAAACAATCAAGATTCTGGCTATTAGCCATCATGACCGTCTTGCTGACAATGGCATGCAGCAGCGGGCCAAGTAAGGAACAGAGTGCCAAGGCGGGGCGTATGATAGAGACAGCCCACAAGGCAAGGGACTTCAACAGGCTGCTGGCACTCGCAGACAGTCTGGAAAAGCAGGGAAGCCTAACACAAGCGGAAGCCTACTACTGGAAAGGCTATGCCAGCGACAGGATGAAAAAGAACCGTATGGCACAGTTCTACTGGAACACAGCCCTCGAAGCCGCAGCCAACTCCACAAACAAGGAAGAACTCGACACCTACGCGAAGACAGCCAGCCGACTGGCTAATCTGCTCTGCGTGAGAGGCGACTATAAAGGAGCCCTCAAGATAGCCTTGCCTGCCGCGCAACGGCTGGAGGAACTGCAATGCGACACCACCAGCGACTACGTGAACCTGCTCATCTATATCGGTTGCTGTCAGGCGGGTGCCGGTAACAGTGACAGCGATGCTGATGACCTCTTCAAACGCGCCTACCAGAAGCATAAGGACAACATCAGCAATACCCATAGCGACGCAGCGTATAAGGACGCCATCGCAGGACTAATCAACATTGCCTACTTCTACAACTACATCAAGAACTATCAATCGGGCCTGACATGGACTAACCACTTCGGAGAAATGCTGAACGAATACGAACAGCACTCAGATGCCAATGCCGAATACATCGACAAGCAACTGGCACGGTTCGACATCTATCAGGCCATCGCCCTGGAAGGTCTCGGCAAGAAGGAAGAGGCGGCCAAGGTGTACGAAGCCTTCAAGGGCACCCTGTTCAGTAAGACACCTGAGGGAAAGATCAACGGTAACGACTACCTCACGGCAGCAGAAAGATGGAACGAGGCCGCCGACAACTACAGCAGTCTGAACGCCATGATGGATCAGAAGGAGGCATCGGTATCGATAGATGACATACAGGAACTGATGCTGAAAAAATATCAGGCCAACCTGAGGGTCGGCCGCAGGGACACCGCCGCAGCCGTAAGCATGCAGATATGCGACTCGCTGAACCATGCGCTGGCACTGGCAAAGCAATTGGACGCCGAGGAACAGGCCAAAGTGGTGGAGGATGTGGAACTGTTGACAAACCAACAAGCGGAGAAAGCCAGACAAAAGCAGTTGGGACTTTTCGGCACATTAGCCCTGTTGTTCCTTGGATTCATCGCCTACGTATTCTATAGCCGGAGGCATGACAGACAACTGAGACGGGACCATCAGGAACTTTTGAAGACATTCACCACGTTGAAAGACGACACAACCACCTCTGAACGGGAAGCCACCGAATTACGTGTGGCGCACGCTCTGGCAGAGACCAGTCCCACAGTTGCCCCAATTCTGCCGAAGGGTATCTCGCTCTATGGCTCAACCATACCCACCAAGGGTTTTGGAAGCAGCATCTGCGACTATCTCACCCACGACGGGAAATTGTTCTTCTGTATGGGCGATGTGGAGGGTCAGAATGTCAGTGCCTCAGTGGCTGCCGCGATGGTGAAGGGGCAGTTCCGCACGGCAACGGCTATCGAGACAGAGCCATCACGCATCGTGGAGGTGATCAGTCAGGCCAAGCAATGGAAAGAGAACATTAGACTCTTCGTAGGTGTCCTCGACACAGCAACTGGCCTGCTGCGCTACTACAATGCCGGTCACGAAGAACCGGTGCTGTTGGACAAGGAGATCACAAGACTTCCTGCCTCGGAACAAGAGATGCAAATGACGAAAGGCATGATGCTCTTCCTGTTCAACAAGGGTATTCTGGCAGCCGAGAACAAGGCCAATAAGCAGTATGGAGAGAACAGGATGCTCGGTGCCGCCCTTCAGGCTATAAAGATGGATGCAAGACCCGAGCCGTTTGTTACAAGCATCACTGACAACATCAATACATTCATCGGCGATACGGAACAACAGGCAGACATTGCCATGCTGGCCATCAAGTGCTGAGTAAAGGAAAGATGAAAAGAAAAAGCGCTGCGGATTAGTTTTCCGCAGCGCTTTTCAGTATCTCCGAGAGGGTCGGATGGATATGAACCATATCGGCCAGTTCGGAGAGAGTGGTATGTTTGCACATCAGGACGCTGACCTCCTGGATGATATCGGCAGAATGGGCACCATAGGCGTGACAGCCAAGAATGAGACCATCGGGACTTGCGAAGAGTTTCAACATGCCCTCTGTCTCACCCATCGCGAGAGCCTTTCCATTGGCACGCCAGAAGGACTTCTTGCAGATGTAATCGATACCTTGTTCTTTCAACTGATCCTCAGTCGGGCCGACACAGGCGGCCTCGGGAGAGGTGAAGATGGCAGCAGGCATGATGTCAAAGCGGATACCGTCAGGACATTTACCATTTGACGATTTACCCTTTACAATATGGTTGACGACACGGACAGCCTGCATCTCGGCAGCATGGGCCAGCATCTGACGGGCGTTGCAATCGCCGATAGCGTAATAATTACCATTTGACAATTTACCATTTACAACTTGGAAGTTGTCATCGACGGGAATGGCACCTTGGGGAGTAAGGGTGATACCAAGGGCTTCGAGGTTCAGACCTTCTGTGCGCGGCTTGCGGCCTGTAGCCATCAGGATAATATCGGCCTCTACACGCTCCATCTGACCTTTCTTCGTCTCGAAGAACACCTCACCATCGGCTATCTGCTTCACGGCGCATTGCATGTGGAAGGTGATGCCTTCCTTCTCCATCTGTTTGCGGAGACGCTTGGCGATATCACTGTCGAGCGCAGGAAGACATTCCTTCAAGTATTCTATCACCGTGACCTCAGAACCGAAACGGTTGAACACCGATGCAAACTCCATTCCAATGACACCGGCACCAATGATACAGAGGCGCTTGGGGAGTGTATCAAGGTTCAAGAGGCCTGTGGAGTCGACGACACGAGGGTCAGTGCGTACCCCCTCGATGGGGAGCCATTTGGTTTCGGAGCCAGTGGCGATGATGATATAGGGGGCGGTGTAAGTCTCACCACCCGCGAGAATCTGATTCCCGAAAGAAGCCTTCTCGCGGATGAGGGTAATATTGGGATGTGAAAGAATGCCCTCTACCCCACTCCGCAACTGCGGAACGACTTGGGACATGCGCTCACGGGCCTCATCGAAAGAGGCACTATGGACGTAGGTCTTTGTAGGGATGCAACCCACATTCAGGCAGGTACCACCCACCTCAGAGCCCTCGAAGATAACGACCTTCAAGCCTTGCTTAGCGGCATATTCAGCGGCGCGGTAGCCTCCAGGCCCCGCGCCGATGATGATCAGGTCAGACCCACCCCCTTGCCCCTCCCTATGAGGGAGGGGAATGGATAGTATTTGACTAGCAGTATTTATCATAAGATGACATTATTTGATAGGTAATCACCCCTCCCTTATAGGGAGGGTGAGGGGAGGGTCTGCTTGTACGTCACAACGGGATGCTTGGCAGCGAGAACATCATCGACACGTCCGATGGGAGTGTCGTGAGGTGCCGACTTCACCAGTTCTGGATCAGTCTTGGCCTCTTCCGCTATCTTTCGCATCACAGCAATAAAACCATCGAGCGTCTCCTTCGATTCATTCTCCGTCGGCTCAATCATCAGCGACTCATGGAAGAGCAACGGGAAGTAGATGGTGGGAGCATGATAGCCGTAGTCGAGCAGACGCTTCGCCACATCCATCGTCGTGACACCCGTACTCTTATCCTTCAGACCATCGAACACAAACTCATGACAACACGTGGTGTCGATGGGGAGTTCATAGACATCCTTCAACGACTCCTTGATATAGTTGGCATTGAGAGTGGCTAACGGGCCTACCATCTTCATATAATCACGACCGAGCGACATGATATAGGCACAGGCACGCATCATCACAGCAAAATTGCCATTGTAGGGCGACACCACGGGGAAGAACTCCTGCAAGCCCTCACGCACACCGACAGGACCAGCACCGGGACCGCCTCCGCCATGAGGTGTGGAGAATGTCTTGTGGAGATTGATGTGCATCACATCGAAACCCATATCACCAGGGCGACAGGCACCCAGCATGGGATTCAGGTTGGCACCGTCATAGTACATCAGTCCGCCACAGTCGTGGATGAGTTTCGCGATCTCCGGAATACGGGTCTCGAAAAGGCCGAGGGTATTTGGATTGGTCATCATCATAGCAGCGATATTAGGCTCCTCCAGAGATACCAGACGACCCAAATCTTCCAGGTCTACGAGGCCATCCTTGTCAGATTTCACCTCGATGATCTCCAAACCACAGACAGCGGCCGAGGCGGGGTTCGTACCATGTGCGCTATCAGGAACAATGACCTTCTTACGCTGCATATCACCACGGGAGCGATGATAGTTATCGATGGTCATCAGACCCGTCAGTTCACCATGAGCGCCGGCGTATGGCTTAAAGGTAAAGTGAGCCAGACCTGTCAACGCACATAGCGTCTCGTCGAGCATGGCAATCACTGCCCTTGCACCCAGCACCGTCTCAGCAGGTTGCAGGGGATGCAGGTTCTGGAACTGTGGCAAGGCGGCTATCTCCTCGTTGATCTTGGGGTTGTATTTCATCGTACAAGAACCAAGGGGATAAAAGCCAGTATCAACGCCAAAGTTATTGTTTGAGAGGTTCGTATAGTGGCGTACCACTGTCAGTTCATCGCACTCAGGCAGCGCTGCATCCTCCGAACGACGCATCGCGGCAGGCACCTCGTAATCGCCAAAATGATTCTTTGGAAGGCTATAGCCTTTACGACCTGGCTTCGAAAGTTCGAAGATTAAATTTCCGTATAACCGATTATTCATAGGGCAGCCATTTTTACGAGGTTATCAATTTCTTCCTTCGTACGTTTCTCTGTCACGGCAAAGAGGATGCCGTCTTCAAGACGGACACCACCGAGGATGCCCGCTTCGATGAAACGCTGGTAGAGGGTATCTACATCACCGTCGTACTTCACATAGAACTCATTGAAGAAAGGCTTGTCGAAAGCCAACGTAAAACGTCCCGTCTTCAACAGTTCGTCGCAAAGGTAGTGGGCGCCCGCATAGGAGAGTTGTGCAGCCTCCTTCAAACCCTGCTTACCCATCAGTGACAGATAGACCGTCACCCACAGTGCCATCAGACTCTGATTGGAGCAAATATTAGAGGTGGCCTTCTGGCGGCGGATATGCTGTTCGCGAGCCTGTAATGTGAGTACAAAGGCACGCTGGCCCCGATTATCCACTGTCTTGCCGACAATACGTCCCGGCATCTTGCGGATGAGTTTTTCCGTACAACACATATAGCCTACGTAAGGACCTCCGAACTGCATGGGAATACCCAACGACTGGCCATCGCCCACAGCAATGTCGGCACCCCACTCGCCAGGCGTTTTCAGCAAGGCAAGGTCCGCAACGACACTATCCATAATAAACAAGGCCTTCTGCTCATGACAGGCATCGGCAAAACCTGTGAAGTCTTCTACGATGCCATAGACATTAGGCTGCTGCACGATGACACCTGCCACACCACCTTCTGCCAGACGAGTCTTCACCTCGTCAAGACTGGTAGTACCATCACAGACAGGCAAAACTTCAAGTTCGATTCCCTGATGCAGGGCATAGGTCTTCAACACCTCGAAGGTGAGTGGGTTCATACAACCCGACACAAGCACCTTGTTCTGTTTCTTACCAGCAGCCACCGCCATCATCATCGCCTCGGCACAAGCAGTAGAGCCATCGTACATCGACGCATTGGAGATATCCATACCCGTCAGTTCGGCCATCATACTCTGGTACTCGAAGATATAATGCAGCGTACCCTGTGATATCTCTGCCTGATACGGCGTATAGGAGGTCAGGAACTCGGAGCGTGACAAGAGATTAGGAATCACGGAAGGGGTGTAGTGATCGTAAACACCCATACCAGCAAAACAGGTGAGTTGCTTGTTCTTAGAACCCAGCAACTCAAACGCCTGACGCACCTCCATCTCACTCGCCCCCAAGGGAATCTGATAGTCGCCCCTGAAACGGATGCTCTCTGGTATCTGGGCATAGAGATCGTCCAATTTCTCCACGCCCGCCTTTTCCTGCATCGCTTTCAGGTCATCGTCTGTATGGGGAAAAAACTTATACATTTGACTATTTGACTATTTACAATTTGACTATTTCTCACAGAAGGCGGCGTAGGCGGTAGCGTCCATGAGGTTGTCGAGATCGGCCTTGTCGGAGAGTTCCACTTTGATGATCCAGTTCTCGAAGGCATCCTGATTGATGAGTTCAGGCTGATCGTCAAGAGCCTCGTTAATTTCCACAACGGTTCCGCTGACAGGAGAAATCAGGTCGCTGGCGGCTTTCACACTCTCCACAGCACCGAACTCCTCACCAGCCGTTACCTCGTCATCCACCTCAGGCATATCCACATACACCACATTTCCTAATGCGTTCTGGGCATAGTCTGTGATACCCACGAAACCATAATCTCCTTCTACTCTTACAAATTCGTGCGACTCCGAGTAGTAGAGTCCTTCAATTACCTTTGACATAATCTAAGCCCCCTAAGTTAGGGGGATGGGGGTCTGAACAAGCGTTTATCAGATCCTTTTAGTTTTATTATTGGAGTCTGCGCCTGTTCAGACCCCTATGGCCCCCTAATTTAGGGGGCTTATACTCACTTCTTGTAACTCTTCTGGTAGAATTGCTTCTTCACTACTTTACCGGGGAAGACCTTCTTGCGAATCTGGATTTGTACCTCGGTATCGAGTTTTGCATACTGGCTGTCGACAAGTGCCATGCACACACTCTTATCCGTCGAGATGGTGTGGTAGCCTGTGGTCACCTCGCCAATAGGCTCGCCTTCCATATTAAGAACGATGTATCCGTGACGGGGAATCGCCTTGTCGAAGAGTTCGATACCTACAAGTTTTTTAGCGGGACCCTCAGCCTTCTGCTTGGCCAAGGCCTCCTTGCCGATAAACTCGGCCTTGTCGAGTTTCACGAACATACCCAGTCCTGCCATAATGGGGGTGATCTCCTCCGAGAGTTCATCGCCATACAACGGCAGTCCCACCTCAAAGCGCAACGTGTCACGACATCCTAATCCACATGCCTGAACACCTGCGGCAATTAGTTTATCCCAGCAGTCGCGGATAAAGTCGTGCGAGCCATAAATCTCAAAACCGTCCTCACCGGTATAGCCCGTACGCGAGACAATAACATCCCCTACCGTCTTACAGGTATAGAATACCAACTCTTTGCAGGGCAGACCCAGCACACGCTCCATGATATCCTCAGCCTCCGGTCCTTGTAAGGCAATCTGACCATAGAAGTCACTGCGGTTCTGCAAATCAATATCGAAACCAACGGCATGCTCCTGCATCCAAGCCCAGTCCTTGTCGATGTTGGCAGCATTGATGACGAGGAAGAAATCGTTCTCAGCCATCTTATAAACCAACAAGTCGTCGACAGTGCCACCATCCTCATAGCACATCATGCCGTAGAGAATCTTCCCTATGGGCATACCCGTCACATCGTTCGTAAAGATATGGTTCACGTAACGCTCGGCATCCTTGCCACGTACCGTCACCTCACCCATGTGGGATACATCAAACAGTCCCGCATGCTCCCGGACAGCCATGTGCTCCGGAGCGATACCTGCATACTGATAGAGCAGGGGCATGTCGAAACCACCGAACGACACCATGGTCGCACCCAGCGAGATGTGCTTGTCATACAGACAGGTACGTTTCTCTTTCTTTTCCAATTCTTGTTTAATAGCCATTATTGTAATTGTTTAATAAAATCTTCACGCAGATACTGCTGTTCTAATTGTTCGATACCAGCCACATCCTCTGCCGTGAGCATGCGCTCATCCACACAGAGAGTGTTACGAATCAAGGTCTTCACTTCATCGAGTCCCAATGATATATAGTCTTTTAAGAAGGTGATGCGCTGACGCACACTCTGAATGCCTTTCTTCTCCAACTTCTCAGGCCCTGGGGTAATGGCATGGAGCATGTGTTCCATATTGGTGTCATAGAGCAGCGTTGAATGTACAATGCTCCGTCCGCTCACATGATAGCAGGCCGTGCCACACACCTTACGGTCACCAATCATGATATCGTTATGACTCGAACCCGTGGCCTCGATGCCCATCTTCCTAAAAACAAGCAGCACCATATTAACGAAGCGGTTGAAGGCAATGCCCACATTATCCTCAGCAGTCACGAACGAGAGCATCACGTTGTCCATGTCGGCATAGACACAACCTCCCCCACTCTTACGACGAACCACATGGATGCCATGCTCACGGCAGTAGTCGAGATTCACCTCGTTTTCAACCACCTGGTTGCGCCCGAAGATAACCGTAGGTTCCACCTGCCACATAAAGAAACAATCAGGCTCGTCGAGGTGACGGGCCACATACTCCTCCATCGCCAGATAGAATGAGAGGCGACGTGTTTCCGTAAATGGCAAGGCAACATATTTCATATTTAGGAGTAGCCGTTAAAACCTTCTGCAAAAATATAAAGTTTTTATGTAACAGCCAAACGATTTACCTTTTATTTTTGTGATTTCATTTTTTTTTGCTATCTTTGTCGCGAAAATCAAAAAGGATGAAAAAAAGTATCTTCAAATCACGATGGATGCGCCTTGCAGGGTGGACGATGGCAATAGTCATGGTTCTCATCGTTTTATTATCGACAATTGCCAATAGCAGTTACGTAGAAGACAAACTCATCGGGTTGGCTACAGATGCCCTTTCAAAGGAGTTGAACGCAAAAGTCAAGATAAAACATATAAGCCTGAACCTGCTGGCTCAACATGCAAGTATTCACGGTGTCACCCTAAAAGACATGGAGCAACGTGACATGGTGAAGATCAAGGATATCTGGGTAAACTTACGCCTACGCCCCCTGCTTCGTGGTCAGTTGGTACTAAGGTCTGTCAAAATAGACGATATCGACCTGCTCATTGTCAAGCCAGAAGACGGTCCGGCCAACTACCAGTTCCTAATAGATAATCCCAAGAAGAAGTCTCAGCACAAAAAGAAAAAGAAGGGTAGCGCCATAAAAGTTGACCTGAACGGTGCCATCGTGAATAACATACACATCAATTATAACCATGAGCCATACGACATCAACCAGATTGTCTATCACCACCTGTATGGCAAACACACGGTGACTGTCCACCATCTGATTGCGGCTTGGAAACAATATAAGAGAAAGGGTATCACCGCCTGGAATATCGACAGTGGACTGCTGACATTCAATATCTCAGATGACGGGGAAAAGAAGAACGTAGACATCAAAGGCCTGAATATCCGCAGCGACAACCACCGTCCGCGCCGCAATACGGGTAAGCCGCATCACGGTGCTTTCGACGATGGACATTTTGATGTGATAGTGGATTTGAGTGCAGACATTCTATACGCTGGCAAGGACTCGGTCACTGCACGACTCACAAGAGGCTGTGCCAAAGACACGATAGGGGGTGTCGACCTCACAGACCTGAAATCCGATATAGCCATTATTGGAAAGAAGGTATATTTGACCAATACCGTTGTCCAGCAGACGACTACACGATTGGACATTCCCAAGGCAGAACTGACGCTACCTGACAAGAAGAAAGGGAAAAACATCAGTTACAATGCAGATACCATTTATGGTCGTGCCATACTGAAAGACATCTCCAAGCCTTTTGCACCCGTACTGAATAGGTTCACCATCCCACTGAACCTGCGCCTTGGCTTAAACGGAACTGACAAAGGAATGAACTTCCGGAGCATTCATATCAACACCGATGACGACAAACTGGTTATCAATGCCACTGGCAACCTGCGTGACCTGACGGACGGTCGGAAACTGAATCTTCACTTCTACGTTCACGATATGGTAGCGAAACCTGGCATCAAGGACAAAATCGTTAACCAGTTTATGGTCAAGAAATATATGATGTACCAACTCTATGCCTTGGGCGTGATTAAATACCACGGCGAATTTGACATCTTATGGAAAAAAGAAAAGTTCAGAGGAACGCTCAACACAGAGAAGGGCGACATCGACTTCAATTTTGAAATCGACGGAGCCAACAAATACCTGACGGGCAATGTCAGCACCGACTCACTGAAACTGGGCGAACTGTTTCAGTTGAAGAAACTGGGTAATATTGACTGTTCGGCCTCATTCAACATTGACATTTCGAAGGAGCGCACCAAAGAGATGCGTAAGGAGAAGGAGGGGAAACTGCCCATCGGCAATGTGAAGGCCGACGTCAAGACAGTGCAATATAGGAATATCACGCTCAAAAACATCGTCGCTGATATCCAGAGCGACGGTGCGCTGGCTTCTGGCGATATCACGATGAAGGGCAATCTGACGGACCTGATGTTACAGTTCTCCTTCACCAACACCAATGAAATGCAAAAGATGAAGGTCAAGCCGAAACTGAAATTCCGTAAGTACGTCGAAGACGACTGACCTCAACGAGGCTTATCCTTGCAAGAAACGGAGTTCGGCTTCGAGCATCTCCAACTTTGCCATACGGAAACCTGCAGCACGGGCAATCTCAATCGGACGGGTATAGAGATAGTGTATCTCCATCGGGCGATGGAAGTCGAAGTCAAGTTTCATCGAGGGTGAATAAGGCGTCATCTCATCCGTCATCTTAATCATCTTTTCCACGAAGGCCTCATCGACGCCACTGATGCCGAGGGCCCGCGAGGCACCCACCACCTCCATCATCAGGTCGCGGATCAACTGGCGGGTGGCAGGATTCTTCAATAACAAATCCGTACGGGTATTAAGTGCCACAGTCATCCCATTGAAGGGCATATTCCAGACAGCCTTCTTCCAACGGGCCTCCTCGTAGGGAACGACTCCCGTCTGAATACCTGCATTTGTAAAATCATTTAGGATGGCATTGAAGAGAGCCTCATCCTTACAGGAGTAGTTGCCAAGATTGATACTGCCATAGCACTGATGGTTCACACGTCCAGGTTCCGTCTTCGCAGAGCAGATAAAGGCGAGCCCCGCCACCAGTTGGGTGTCAGGGAACATCTCCTGCACATCAGCCTCCACCCCGATGCCGTTCTGAATCAGCACCACTACGGTATGCTCACCAAGTAATGGCGGCAATAGTTCTGGAAGCAGATAATTGTTGGTTGTTTTCAATCCCACAATCACCACATCACATGTCGGCATATCCTTTGAATACTGGTAGACATTGACATGATCCAGATGAAAAGAACCGTCGCAGGAATCTACCTGCATACCATGTTCCTTGACAAACTGATAATCACTGTGTGACAGAAAATGAACCTCCTGTCCGCTATATGCCAACTTGCTTCCATAATAGCCGCCAATGGCTCCAACTCCGATGATTCCGTATCTCATTATTTGTATTTTATCTGCCTTTTCTTGATTTTTGCATGCAAAATTAATAAAAAATTGTGAATTGTGCATTGTGAATTGTGAATTATTTGTATCTTTGCAAAGTTTATACAACATTTATGCTGTGGAACAAGAGAATTTAAGACTATTAAGTAAAATACAATATCCAGAAGACCTACGCCAGTTGAAGGTCGATGAACTGCCTCAGGTATGTGACGAATTAAGGCAGGACATCGTACAGGAATTGTCGGTGAATCCCGGACATCTGGCATCAAGCCTCGGTGTGGCAGAGATTACCGTTGCCCTGCACTATGTCTTCAACACCCCCGAGGATCGTATTGTATGGGACGTGGGGCATCAGGCCTATGGTCACAAAATCCTGACTGGACGGCGCGAGCAGTTCTGTACTAACCGTAAGTTGGGAGGTATCAAACCTTTCCCCTCCCCTACAGAAAGTGAATACGACACCTTTGCCTGCGGACATGCCTCGAACTCCATCTCTGCAGCACTCGGCATGGCTGTTGCTGCCAAACTTGAAGGCAAGGAGAACAGGCACGTTGTAGCCGTTATCGGTGACGGTGCCATGAGCGGCGGACTGGCCTTCGAAGGATTGAACAATGTATCGTCGAGTCCTAACGACCTGTTGATTATCCTCAACGACAACAACATGTCCATCGACCGCTCGGTAGGCGGTATGAAACAATATCTGCTGAACCTCAGTACCAACGAGACATACAATGCCCTTCGTTTCAAGGCTTCAAGATGGCTGCATGGAAAAGGCATGTTAGAGGATGACCGGCGGAAAGGACTGATCCGTCTGTCGAATGCCATCAAGAGTGCCATCTCTCACCAACAGAACATCTTCGAAGGCATGAACATCCGCTACTTTGGCCCCTTTGATGGGCATAATGTGAAGGAACTGGTGCGCATCCTCCGACAGATGAAGGATATGAAAGGACCGAAGTTGTTGCATTTGCACACCCAGAAAGGACATGGCTATGCCCCCGCCGAAAAGGATGTCACCACATGGCACGCCCCTGGCAAGTTCGACCCAGAGACAGGTGAGCGCATTGTAGACAAGGATCCCAACAAGCCCCAGAAATATCAGGATGTGTTTGGTCATACCCTGTTGGAACTGGCTAAACAGAATCCAAAGATTGTCGGCGTGACACCCGCCATGCCCTCAGGCTGTTCGATGAACATCATGATGAAGGAAATGCCGGAACGTACCTTCGACGTGGGCATTGCCGAGGGACATGCCGTCACATTCTCCGGCGGAATGGCGAAGGACGGGCTGATACCGTTCTGTAATATCTACAGTGCCTTCGCCCAGAGAGCCTATGATAATATTATCCACGATGTGGCACTATTGAATCTTCATGTGGTATTCTGTTTCGACAGAGCCGGCATCGTCGGCGAAGACGGGGCGACCCATCATGGTGCCTTCGACTTGGCGGCCCTACGCCCCATCCCCAATCTGACCATCTCATCACCGATGGACGAGCACGAACTGCGCCGACTGATGTATACGGCACAACTGCCTGACAAGGGACCGTTTGTCATCCGCTACCCAAGAGGCGGCGGTGTGCTGCAGGACTGGCGCTGTCCGTTGGAAGAGATCAAGGTGGGCACAGGCCGGAAACTGCGTGATGGCAAGGATATCGCTGTACTGAGTATCGGCCCTATCGGCAATGATGTGGCGGAGGCAATAGACCAATGCACAATGCACAATCGCCCACTACGACATGCGTTTCCTGAAACCCATCGACGAGACCATCCTACAAGAGGTGGCAGAACGGTTCCAGCGTATCATCACTGTGGAGAATGGTGTCAAGACGGGCGGCCTCGGCTCTGCGGTACTGGAATGGATGAACGATCACGGTTATCATCCGGAAGTCACCCGATTAGGTATGCCCGACTCGAACTTCGTAGAACACGGTTCCGTACCAGAATTACAGAAAATTGTCGGATTAGACAAAGAGAGCATCATCAAAGCAATTGAAAGGATATGAAAGTCGTGATTGTCGGTGCAGGTGCCGTAGGAACTCACCTGTCAAAACTGCTGTCGCGGGAGCATCAGGACTGTGTGCTCATCGACGACAATGAGGAAAGGCTGAGTTCACTCACCGAATACGACGTGATGACCTACAATGCCTCACCCACCAGTATCAAGGCCTTGAAGGAAGCAGGCACACAGCATGCCGACCTTTTCGTTGGTGTCACACCAGAAGAGTCGACAAACCTGACAGCCTGCATGATTGCACACCAGTTAGGAGCCAAGAAGACCGTTGCCCGTATCGACAACTACGAATACCTGAGTCCACAGAACAAGGATCTTTTCAGGAACATGGGCATCGACTCACTTATTTACCCGGAAGTACTGGCAGCCATTGATATCAACAATGGACTGAAACTATCGTGGGTACGCCAACGTTGGGATGTACATGACGGAGCCCTGACCTTGCTCGGTATTAAACTGCGCGAGACGGCAGAGATCCTGAACCAGCCCCTTCGCCAACTCTGCGGCCCTGACGATCCCTACCACATCGTGGCTATCAAGCGTGGTGAAGAAACCATCATCCCAGGCGGACTCGATGAACTGCGTGTGGGCGACCTGGCCTACTTTATGACAACCCAGGAATATATTCCTTATATCCGGAAGATTGTTGGCAAAGAGCATTATGCCGATGTCAAGAATGTCATCGTAATGGGAGGCGACAAGACCTCCGTCCGTGCTGCCCTCACTGCTCCCGACTATATGAATATGAAGATCATCGAGAAGAATGCCGAGCGTTGCGAGAAACTCAACGAACTGCTTGGCGACAGCGACACGATGGTGATTCATGGTGACGGACGCGACTTAGGACTCTTAGAGGAAGAGGGTATCCGCAACACCCAGGCTTTCGTCGCCCTCACCGGCAATGCAGAGACCAACATTTTGGCCTGTCTGACAGCCAAGCGGCTCGGTGTCCGCAAGACAGTGGCGATGGTAGAAAACCTCGACTATGTGAAGATGGCCGAAGAACTGGATATCGGTACCATCATCAACAAGATGACCATTGCAGCCAGCCACATCTTCCAAATGATGTTAGAGGCCGATGTGGACAACCTACGTTCGCTGATGCTCGTTGACGCAGAAGTGGCAGAGTTTACGGCTGCAGAGGGTTCGAAGGTCACCAAGAAACCCGTGAAGGACTTAGGACTCCCTCAGGGAGCAACCATCGGTGGACTGGTACGCAACGGTGTGGGCATGCTCGTTAACGGAAACTCCCAGATAGAAGCAGGCGACTCCGTCATGGTATTCTGCCATGAGGCCAAACTGAACAACATCGAGAAATTCTTCAAAAAGAACGTGCTTTGGTAAATCTGCGTATCATATCCAAGATCATCGGCTCGTTGCTTTTCATCGAGGCCTTTTTCATGGCTTGGTG
>JAFZNI010000343.1 GCA_017551005.1 Prevotella sp. | reverse complement strand
ATGTCATAAACCTCTCTATGTGCATATCTTATGAGCGCAATGCAAATGAAGAAGTATAATACAAACCATATCAATGCTCCAGCAACCGACAAATCAAGCATTATATCTCCTGCAAAAGAAGGAAATACACTGATGAAGAATCCTTGTTCTCCAGAGCGTTCGCTCCGTCGTTCTGGATCGCTGTCAATATGCATTAGTGTATGATATATGAATGGAAATTCTCTTTCTGCAGTTATATGGTCAGTTTTTGCATGTTCCCAGAAATAACAGAAATTAAGATAGTTTTGTCCTGCATATTGTAATGCAGCCGCATAGGCTTTATTGTTATCGCCTCCCTTTGCAAAACGTGCCTGACTTACCGCAACGATATATATTAAAATGGCTAAAATGAAAGGAGATCCAATAATGGCAAGTTTGATTTTAAATCGTTTGGTAAGGTATTTCTTGAAGAAAACTAGGCAGAATATAAACATCATTCCATATAAGGTGAATTCTGTACGGTCGGCCATCTGCAAGCCGAACAACGGTACAGTCAATGAGATCGCTATCAGCATGGCTTTGAACCACCATTGCTTTTTACTGAAACAATTGTAGTAAAAGAAGAGAGGAAGAGCCAGAATTGTTGTTTGTCTTAAATATAAGATATATTTGAATAAAACCGGCATGTTCTGGGCTTTGATTTCGGCAGGGGACTGTATGCCGTTATAATGATCCATTCTTACTGTTGAAAGGTCTCCTGATAGTATTTCTATGGTAGAGTCGGCAATAAGGTAGATGTTTATCAAAAAAACGAAGAAGAGTACCCAGCAGAAACCTTCCAGAACTAGTGATGATGAACTCTCCACCTGTTTGATTTCCCTATTGTAAATGAGTGAAAATGGAAAAATCCCCATAGTTATCAGGACGCAGTATAATAATGTGGGTGTGATACCCATTTCGAGATCATATTTGTCGAATAGAATACCTCCATTGGGGTCCACCAAATCACCCAGTACTATTGCGACGCTGCAAAAGGAAGTAAAGGCATATAGTGCTGATATATATACACACACGTCAAGTCCATGATGCTTAATCCACCAGTAGACTGTCAGCATTGAGAAATATATGAAAGGAATAAACACCATCTTACCTTTTTATTAATTGGTATATACAAGTGATATCTTTCCATCCAAGTAGCAAGGCCTTTGTTTGTCTGATAAACAGATGACGATATGCAGGTATTAGTGCGTCGGCAAGATATCCTGCTGTCACAGTGCTGGCTATGGCTACAACAGCAGCAGCAACAATGCCATATCGGGGGAGTAATATGTAGTTGAGGGCAATGCATGCTATACAGCCTAAGCCGTCACGGAAGATCGCATAGCGCTGGAGTCCTTCGGTAACGAGCATGGCTCCGGCAGTATTCGAGAGGGCAACGCTGGCAGTCTTGAATGCCATGATTTGCAGTACAATCACTGCCGGCATATAGGCAGAACCAAAAGTATATTTTATCAGCCAGTAGGAAATACACGACAAGAAGCCTGAAGCCAGCAGCGACAGCCATACAGACAAGTTCATGAATTGCTGAGCCTTGATGATATACTCGTCTATACTATGTTCACGGGCTTTTACGAGAACTGGCGTGATGGTCTGAGAAAGCATCATGGGAATATATATTAGTACCTCGACAAATCGTGAGGCTACGGAGAAGTAACCTACAGACTCTTTGTTAATCATTTGTCCAATCATTACCTGATCTATCCTCTGATAGACGATGACTGCAGCACTGGTTAGAAGAAGGGGGAATGATTCTTTCATAAGGAATATCGCGTACTTCTTGTCGAATGTCCACCTCCTAATACTGCCTATCTTGTAGCGATATGCCATGATATAGCCGCTTGCCAGCAAGGCTGTATCGAGCATGTATGCTATCATAAAGACTGTGAGCGATGCGTGGAGCCATAAAAGGACAAGTTTTATCAGGATGCAGAAAATAGTCCGGCCGATTTCTGACTTCACGACATATTCGTTCTGAACGATAGCCGTAAAATAGTTGCGTATGACGTTGAAGGTGTTCAGTACAATCGTAAGTGAGTATATTGTTATAAGACTCGTTGTATAAAAATCGGCATCCATAAAGTAGGATGTGATGATAGTAAGGAGGATGAATACAACTGCCAGAATCATTTTCAGGCCAAAGGCCGTGCCAATTATCTTCTGGTATGGCTCAACCCCACGTGCTTCCTCACGGATCTCAATAGCATTGAGTCCAAACAATGCGAAGGTCTGAAACAGAAATACATAACTGATGACATAGTTCATCAGTCCATATTGCTTAGGTCCTAGATACCGGGCAATGATAATGCCTACGAGCAGACCACTGATCAGAGTGACGACCTTACCCAGTACAGCCCAAAAGAGATTCTGTACGATGGCTTCTTTTGTCTCTGACAAATGTAGCCTCTTGGTAAAGTAGTAAAGGGTCATTATAGCGTTATTCTAGAATCTGAGATGAAGATCGTCCTTTATCATCCAGAACGCCTTAGCAATAAATGTAAGGATAAGCATGGCGGCAATGAAAATCATACGCTTTGGACCAGCAGGCTTGATAGGCATTGCGGCTCCTTTAAGTACGGTGAATACAGGAGTGCGCTCCTGAACTTTGGCATTGGCTGCTTGAAGTTGGGCATTTAATGATGTATATGTGTTGTATTTCAGTTGCATGTCGTTTTCCATGTCTTCGACTTTCAACTCTATACTTCTGAGCGTAATCTTTGAGTTAGCATCAGACATGCTGCCGTATTTCTGACGGGCTTTCTCGTATTCCTTCTTGGCATCTGTCGCCAGACGTTTATAGTATTCGTAGTCGGTGCGAGCCTTACTCGTACGGTATTCTGTGATGAAGTCTTGAAGGCGCTGCATCACAGAGTCGGTCAACGTCTTGCAAATACGGGCATCCTGATCCTTTACATCTATCGTTAGCACACCAGTTTTCGTGTCAACACTTATGGTAATGTTGTCTTGTATTTTCTTTACTATCTTGTTCTGGTCTTCTGATAGTATATAGGGATTGAACTCACCCTTTCCTGAATTACTTGTTTTCTTTTTGAATGATAACAGGTTCTTAAACCATGAAATTGGTGGACTCCACCATGCTTTCTTCTGGTGCTTTTTCAGATAGTCGTAGTATGAGGTCTTGATGTCTTTTTCCGAAGTCTCGACTTGTATGTTGAACATACTGGCAACGAAGGCGTTGTCCTCTAAGAGGTCTGGATAGAGTAGGGGGTTTATGGCATCTGAAGTCTGCATATCATTAATGTCGAAGCCAAAGGATGCGGCTAGCGAACCTAAGGCACCACCTGCCATGGAATTACTCATTTCGGGCGCTATCTTGGCATCTGTTTGATAGTATCTTGGTTTACTGAATATATATATACATGATAAAACAAAAACTATGGCCAGAGGCAAATAGAAATCCTTCTTATTTGCAATGATCTTCTTTATTACCTCCTTAAGATTGATAACCTCTATTTGTTTGCTGTTTTCTTCCATACTCTTGCTTATTTTGTCAGATTAGCGATGGTGGCAATCATGGTGCCGAGAGAGGCAAAACTGGTACCCATGCTGATGATCTCAGGTAGCGACAGTTGACGACGGGCATGCTTGGTGGGGACTACGACCTGACACCCCGGACGAGGCT
>JAFZNI010000342.1 GCA_017551005.1 Prevotella sp. | reverse complement strand
CGTAGGCCAATGAGTCGAGCCGGTCAAAGATGGGCCTTGCCTGATGCTGGGCAGGGATGAAGTAATAGGTGCCGGTAGTCAGCCCGGCAGGCCAGATGTTATATACACGAACCCCATACAGGAGATTACCACGAGAGCCGACCTCGTCTTCGTATCCCTTGTCGTGCCGCCAATAGACGGGATAGGATTTGACACCCTGCAGTTTCATCAGCGGTTCTAGGGCGGGCTGGATATGGGCTTCGAAGGCGGCGATGTCGAAGGGTTTCCTATCCTCCTCAGTAAGGCCGTTGGGCTCATTGCGGTAATGACTATAGTGGCCAAAAGGCCCCTGATAATAACCATCGAAGAAGAAGTCTAAAGAGTCAGCATCCAGATCGGGACGAGACCACCAGTCGCTATTGTCCTTATCCCATTCGCTTGGCTCTTTCTTTTCTGCTCTGAACTTGGCGTCCTCATAACCATCATTTCTGAAGACAACAGAATAACTGATGGTATCGGCGATGCCCCTGTGGTATTCATACATATAACTCTCAGCAGCATCTTTTCTCACGCTGGCGAAGGCGATGCGTATGCTGTCGACGGCATCCTCATACTGCCTTCTGATCAGGGCGTTGATGCTGTCTTGGAGATGTATGGTCTGCAGCATTGCCTCCTTGTTCATCCCTGGTGTAATACAAGGCTTATTCTCTTCCTTCCCGATAGCATCGAGTTCGGCACGCCAACTATACCAGACGTCTCCGTCGCCGTCACTCTTCTGAATGAATTCTATGCCATGAGAATGCTGGCGTAAGTAGTCCTCCAACTGGCTGAGGCGCGGATTCGCATTCTGTCCGAACGCCCCCGTCGCCAGTGCAACCATTAATATAAGTATATATCGCCTATTCATAATTGTGAATTGTGAATTGTGCATTGAGAATTATCAATCATCCATTTTCAATTCAATTTCCCGTTCCAGCCGCTGACCGCGCTGTCGGATGCTCTCTACTTGGGCAGTCATCGCCACGAGGGGGTCCGTGTCGTCTATACCCATCGTCGTCGTCACGATGGCATCGGTGCCATCATCTATACCCGTCGTCCTCGATGGGTCACTCGCCTGTTCGTAGGCTTTCACCTTGGCAATCAGGGAAGCGGGCAGTTCCTTCACATTATCGGATTTCGCCTCGCTGGTGGGAATCAGTTCAACGAGTTGCATGACCTTACGCTGCTTCTTCACAGACTTCGGCTTCTCAGTGACGAGTCCCGGCTCTTCGACAGGCTCAGAGACCGCGGGAGTAGGTTGCTGGGGATTCTGTTTTTCGATTTGCTGCGCAACGACGGGTGTTCCGGATAACTCGGATGATCCGAGGTTTTGTGGGGTTTGTTCCTTTCCGGGGTGGAAGATAATGAACAGCGCGATGCTGGCGGCTGCAGCAAGAAGGAGCCACACCCTCCGCCCTCTCCAAAGGGAGAGGGAACTGAAACGCGCCTGATTTCCACTCTCTTGAGGAGGCATTGATGAGAGACTTTCCATCAACCGTTCGTTCAGGTCGGCAGGCAGCGGTGGGAGTTTTTGCTCCCGTCGACTGACGGCCTCGCGTAGGTTGGTATCATTTTTGAGTTCGTTCATTATTGCATGGTTTTGATAATTCTGTAGAGTTTCTTGCGGATACGGCTCAACTGGGAACCGACGGTAGAGGTGATGGAGCCTGTGACGTAGGCGATGTCTGCGAGGCTCATATTGTCGTAGTAGAACATGCTCACGATGGCTTGTTCGTGGGGTGGCAACTTGGCCAGTGCCTGTTCTAACTTCCGGATGGTCTCTTCGTCCTGAGGCGCCTCGTCGGGGGCTTCTAACAGGTCAGAGCCTTGGTCGCTGTCCTCTATATATAATATGGTGGGCTTTTTGCCCCTGACGAAGTTGAGCGACTCGTGATAGGCGATGTGACTGAGCCATGTGGCGAGTGTCGCCTGACGGGGATTATAGCCACTGATGCCACGCAGGGCTTTGAAGAACACATCCTGATAGACCTCTTCGGCATCCTCGCGACTCGGTACAATGCGCTGTACCATGCGGAACACCATCGGACCATAGTCGGTGAACAGCCGTTGACAGGCGGCAGGCTTATGCTGCTGCAGGTCGCTGATCAGGATGGTTGACTCTTGTTCCATGAGGATGCCTTCTACCTATATATACACGCAAGATGGAGAATTATTGCAATAATTTCGAACTTTTTTTGTTTTTCTTATAAATCTGCTCCCGTATTTAGAAAAAACGTGCAGTCCTGGGACGGGCTGCACGTCTGTTATAAGAGGGAATGCTTTTACTTGTGATCCACAGCACTCTGCTCGACGGGGAGGCAGCGCTTGTAGTTCTCGATGTACTTCTCGAAGCCTGCGACATCCTCGGGGGTGGGGGCGATAGAGACACCCGTATTACCTGCGAAGACCACTTTCTCGAGGTAGTCGGCAAGGTTGAGTTTGTCGGGATTATTCACAGCATAGCCTGCCAACAGGGCGATACCCCAGGCACCACCTTCGCCAGCGGTCTCCATCACAGAGATGGGGCTGTTGAGGGCTGCTGCCAGCATACGCTGACCAACACCAGGCGTCTTGAAATATCCACCATGACCTGTGATGCGATCCACGCGGATCATCTCCTCCTTGAACAGGATATCGTTACCGATCTTCAGCACACCGATGGCTCCGTAGAGTTGGGCACGCATGAAGTTGGCAAGATTGAACTTGTCGTTGGCAGAACGTACGAAGAGGGGACGTCCATCGCTAAGTCCTGTGACAGGCTCACCACTCACGTAGTTGTATGCCATCAGACCACCGCAGTCGGTATCACCCTCCAGAGCCTTGTTGAACAACTTACCGTAGAGTTCGTTCATATCTACTGGCACACCAAGCAGTTGCTGATATTCCTTAAAGAGTCCCACCCAGGCGTTGATGTCGCTGGTGCAGTTGTTGCAGTGTACCATCGCCACGAGACTGCCATCGGGTGTCGTCACCATGTCGATCATCTCGTAAGGCTTTGACAACGGCTTCTCCAGCACGATCATCGAGAAGGAAGAGGTACCTGCGCTCACGTTACCCGTGCGCTGCTTGACGGCGTTGGTAGCCACCATACCCGTGCCTGCATCACCCTCAGGAGGACAGACGGGACAGCCTGGCTTCAGGTGTCCGGAGACGTCGAGACGCTTTGCTCCCTCTGGTGTCAGCACACCTGCGCTCTCGCCAGCATTGAGACTCTTGGGCAGGATGTCGAGCAACTTCCATGAATAGCCTTTCGGTGCGATGAGGTTGTCAAATTTCTTCACCATCTCTGCATCGTAGGTCTTTGTGGCGGGATCAACGGGGATCATTCCTGATGCGTCGCCTACACCCAGCACGAACTCACCCGTCACCTGCCAGTGAACATAACCAGCGAGGGTGGTGAGGTACTTGATGTCCTTCACGTGCTCGTTGTCCTCGAGGATGCACTCATAGAGATGACTGATGCTCCAGCGCAGGGGGATGTTGTAGTTGAAGAGTTCGGAGAGTTCAGCAGCAGCCTTACCTGTGTTGGTGTTACGCCAAGTGCGGAAGGGTACGAGGATCTCCTGTTTCTCGTTGAATGCCATATAACCGTGCATCATAGCACTGAAACCAATGGCAGCGAGACTCTCAATCTCGCAGTCGTACTGCTTCAGCACATCCTTGCGGAGGTCTGCGTAGCAGTCCTGTAGTCCGTACCAGATGGCTTCGATGGAGTAGGTCCAGAGACCGTCCACCAACTGGTTCTCCCACTCGTGTGAGCCCTGTGCGATGGGCTTATTGTCCTCGTCGATGAGGACGGCTTTGATGCGGGTAGAGCCAAACTCGATACCGAGAATGGCCTTACCTGCTTCGATAGTCTGTTTTGCTGTCATAATTATCAATTATCAATTGTCAATTATCAATTATTTCAATGCTTTGTTAAGCATGAAATACACCTCGTTGTTGCGGAGGGTCTGCTTGAAGTCGGCGATGTTGGTCTGCTTGTTGATGCGGACATACTCAATGCCAGTCATCTCAGCAAAGTCCTCCCAGTACTCCTCGTTGATATCATAAGAGAAGGCGCTGTGGTGGGTACCACCAGCGAGGATCCAGGCGGCAGCACCAATCTCAAAGGTAGGCTGGGGGATCCAGAGTGCAGAGGCAACGGGCAACTTAGGCATGGGTTTTGGCTCAATGCACTCCACCTCCTGAGAAATCAGGCGGAAACGATTGCCAAGGTCTACGACAGTAGCCTTGATGCCACGACCAGTCTTCGAGGTGAAAACGAGACGGGCGGTCTGCTGCTTGCGGATACCAATACCGAGGAAGTGAACTTCGAGTTTGGGCTTGTCGGTAGCAATCAGCGGACAGATCTCGAGCATGTGGCTCTGCAGACAAGAAGACTGTGAACCAGCAAAATTCAAGGTGTAGTCCTCGAGGAACGAACAACCGATGGGCATGCCTTGCTGGATAACCCACAGGGTGCGATAGAGACAGGCTGTCTTCCAGTCGCCCTCTGCTCCGAAACCGTAACCCTCTTCCATCAGACGCTGTGAGGCGAGGCCTGGAATCTGGTCGAAACCACAGAAGTCGGGTGCGTCGATGTCGGCATCACCCAGGTCGTCGAAGTTGGTGGTGAAGGCAGTAGCACCCTCATCCTTCAGCACGCGACGCAGGGCAATCTCTGCCTTGGCAGCGTTCTTTACCTTCTCCCAATAGACAGTCTCACCGCTCTCGTCGATCTTGATGGTGTAGAGTTTCTTGTACTCCTCGACGAGTTCGTCGGCCTCCTTGTCGGTGACCTTCTTGAAGTACTCCATCAGGCTGCTGACGGGATAGTAATCCACATGATAACCCAGACGCTGCTCGAACTCCACACGATCACCGTCGGTAACGGCTACGTTGTTCATG
>JAFZNI010000039.1 GCA_017551005.1 Prevotella sp. | reverse complement strand
TGGAAGGGGCTGCAAAGATACCAATTTTTCCATCAGGGAGAGAGGGATTTTCCCTCTTTCTCCTGAAAAAAAGACTTCTCTTTTCAGTTCCTTGTTATTTCTCCAAAAGTTGCATTTCTTAATTGAACTTACGCTATACCCGCCTTGCACACGGGTCCTGGAACGATATGTCTACTTGATTATGTTCCAGCGGAGACCCAGTTGCAGGTTGAAGTTCGTGGGCTTGTCTTTAAAGAAGGTCTGTACACGGCTGCCATTATCGAAATAGTATTTTATGCCGGGTTCTGCGTAAAGGCCAAACTGAGGAATGATGTCATACTCCACACCGAGAGAGCCGTTGACAGACCACTGCATGCGGTCTTTGTTCATCTCTTGAGCGACACCGTTGCTCTTAAGGTCGGTGCTGATATTCCAGTCGGCTTGACCGCCAGCGTTGAGATAGACCTTCAGGCCATGATACTTCCAGAGGCGATAATTTGCCAAAAGAGGGATACCCAGATAACAAAGCGTTTGTTCTTTCTCAATCTGATAGGTAGGCATGATATACTGGAAGTCAGCATGTAGTCTGGTAAAGACGATACCAGAGGTCAGCGAAAGTCGTTCCGTCAGCGGATAACTGACGGAGAGTCCCAACGAAAGGGGCTGGGTGTGCTTCTGCCGTTCTTCATAGCCTGCCAAATAGACGGGTGTCCGTGTTCTGATAGAATTGCTGTTGACAATATCGTATTTTTGAAGCATCTCGTTAGACATAAAGACACCGTTTCTGCCTGTCTGGTCGCCAAAGCCGTTCATCGCGTAGAGCCCAACACTGACAGACTGCTTTTGTTGCTTTGATAATTCAAAGATCTCCTTGTCGAGTTCTTTTATGACTTCTTGTTCTTTTTCTTGTGACACAAAAAGGTTGTCACGAGAGGATGCTTTGGTACCTTCAGACACAGATGAATCGTTCTCGCATGTTTCTGACAAAGAAGAATCATCCGCGTGTGTTGATTCTATCTGGGTCAAAGCAACAAGTTTCTCTAATGGTTTCCTCTCGGGCGATGTTGAAGGTTTGCCAACAGGAAGTGCCTGTGGTTCTTCCTGTTTCGGATTGTCATCCTGATGCTGGTCCCCAGTCCCATCGGTTATGATTGTCGCTTTCTCGCTGACATCAGCCATTACTTCCTGACGAGGTGTTTCCTGACTCCACCACCAATAGCCACCTGTGGCAAGGAGTGCTGCCAAACCTGCAGCCACAAGCCATCGGCGCAGAGACACATAATGCGCCTTCTTAGGCTGCTGGTTCTGCATCAGTTCAGGAAGAGCGGCCTCAATCTTATCCCACATATCCTCTGGCGGAGCCACCTTATGGTCTGCCAGTTTGTCGCGCAGTTGTTCTATCCACTTTTCCTGATTCATATCTCTTGTTGTTTTACGTATTCTTTAACCATCTTTGAGAGCATCTGTTTGGCTCTGAAGAAGAGCGATGCGGAGGTGCTTTCCTTAATGCTGAGTTGTTGGGCGATTTCCTTGTGAGAGCATTGCTCGAAGACGAAGAGGTTCAGCACCAGACGATAGTTGTCAGGGAGCCGCCCAATCATCGCCGTAAGGATGTCAGGTGGTATCTCTTCGAGCCCAGGTTCCTCCTCATCGTCAACAAGGTCGTTGGGTATGGCGTTGACGTACGAGAAACGCTGGTGAATTCTGAGGTAGTCGACGGCTTTATTGGCCACGATCCTCGATACCCATGATTTCAGCGAGCCTTCTCCGCGATAGTCGAACCGATGGATGGAGGTCAGTATCTTCACGAAACTGTCCTGAATCACATCGCAGACCTCTTCGTGGTCAGGGATATACCTTAGTCCGACGGCCATGGCATATTCCGAATAGCGGTCGTAGAGGCGCCGTAGCGCCGAACGGTCTCCGTTGCGTATCGCGTTTAGCAGTTGCTGCTCTGTCTCCACTGCGTCCTATTCGCTTTTCTTCTCCGTGCTGATAAAGGTCAGTTTGATATCCTGATCCAGACTCCTGATACTCTTCTGCATGTCTTTATCGTAGATTTCTATCTGTCGGATGATGATGTTACATGATATGGTCTCTGTGACGATGTCCACACTGACGGTACTCTTGTCTGGAACGATGTCGAGCACCATAGCAAAATAATTACCGTCCTTTGTTGTCACGACAAATGGCATACGCAGATAGGCCATACCTACAATAGGATGAAAATTGTTATAACAAGCATTTTCCGAATAGCCAACGATCTCCAAAGGCATGGAATAGTATCGGAAGATGCTATTTTCGCCCGAATTCTCAGCCTCGAGACGGATCTTGGAATAGAGTTTTTCTTCTGGGTCGAGCGGCGCACCAATTTGGATATCAATGGTGAGATAAGCGATCTCTATATCTGGGTACAGTTGTCTGGCAATGGCCTTGAATGGGAATTCATAAAAATCAATGTACGGGGTAGAATACTGTGAATTAAAATGAAAATCCACATACGAAGGGTTGACATTTTTGTTATAATAGATAACGTTAGGCATCTGTGAGATTTTCTCATACTCAAGATAGAAGACATTATCTGCTTCGGTCTTTACATCATTCATCCACCACACACCAGTATATTTCCCGTTGAATTGCTGCAAGTATTCTTTCGGTTCTATCTCTGGCACAAAATTATTACCCACGTTTTCATCGTTGCCATTAGAACACGCGTACATGCCAACCATCATGATGGTCAGACATGCTGTTTTCATTGTCAGTCTATACATCTTCTTCATGATAAATAGTTATACCTTTTACATATATAACGGCAAAAAAACAAAATCTTGCACCAAAAATGAGAAAAAGTGTCTTTCTACTGCCTTTACCTTACGTGCCATAAATTACTAAAATTTTAAGTGTGTAAAAAATTTTCCGCTTCCTTAAAACCTGTTCCTTAGTCCTCGTTTTTGCGCCTACACTATGAAAAACTTTCTCGTCGACTAAGAAAAATTTGTTACATAGTTATGCCGCAAATTTCGTTGCCTGATGTCATTTTTGCAACTTTGTTGCAAAGGTACAAATATTT
>JAFZNI010000341.1 GCA_017551005.1 Prevotella sp. | reverse complement strand
ATCTCCCGATACACTGAAGCATCGGTAGCGTATGCTATCTTATGCAGACTGTCTGTATATAGTTTCATTTTCTTCTGCTAATTGTCCTGACACCTCTCTGGGCCAGATACATGAACGTCTTCCAGAAAGAGTCTTTCGGATAAACCATATCATATTTCCATTTATCCTTTATCAATTGGTATCTTCGCATGATGCCCGCTCTCATGGGTGACTGATAGTCAATATTTCTTGCTTTTTGCGACAGGATATAGTTCCACAGCCTGTCCGTCTTTCCACCTCCTATAGGCTTCAAAGGCATACAGTCAGCAACTGGCATGCCCAATTTGGATATCAAGATCTGCTCTATCCTACATACAAAATCTGTTATACCAGTTTGCTCATATAGGGCAATCGTTTTTTTCCAATCTACATCTTTACCCTCGTTAATCAAGAACAAAGCCCAATCATAAAGCATCCTCAGCGTTATTGTTTCTGAGACAAAATGGATAGCCATGTGTCGCATCAGGAAGATTGCATTCATAGTCGGTGTCATTTGGTAGGCATTCGTAATCTCATTACCCATCCACTGGCATCTGTATGTTTTACCTTCTTCTTCAGCCAGCCCTTTCAACGCCTGTTCTACTATTTCATTGGTTTTGACTCTGTCAATATCAATGAAATATCGATGCAGTTCCAGCCGTATGCCATCCATTTCTGCGTGCGCATGATAGTCCCAGTCGTCATCACATGCAATCCCTTCACCATCTAACACCTTAAGCCCTTCCTCAGACTTGCCAAATAGATAAAAATCAATGTCGGATGACAATCTCATCGTTGGAGCAGGATAGTATTGCGCTAAGCACATTCCCTTCAGAAACATGACATCTATCTGCCCCCTTTGCATTATCTTAGCCAGTTTTTCTGCTGTGGAAGACATCACCACACTGGTCTGTTCATCTTGTAATGTAGTCCCAAACCAAGAGAGGATGGCCCATTTGCTTTCTTCATCGTCAATTTTTAAGGTTTGCAGATAATTTGAAAGCACTGACATCAAACCGTGAGATGAGGCAAAACCACAAAGTTCATCCCAATTCTGTGCAGTAAGTACTGGCAAGTCTACGTATGAAATATCTTTGCCTAATAATATCTTACTGCATATTGGGATAAAAAACTGCTCTTTAATGTCTAGGCACATTATGGCAGATACTCCAAAATTTTCTCTAAAATAAACTTTCCCGCATTCCCGTCCCCAAAAAGTGGAGGGAACACCACCTTTTTGTCCGTCAAAGTCTTATAGGCATCTATAATTCTCCCTTTGTCTGCATCCGCGATAATACCTGCACCATGATTCACGATCTCGACCCACTCTGTCTCTGGACGGAAGATAACGCATGGCTTCTCAAAGAAAAACGCTTCTTTCTGAACACCTCCGCTGTCGGTCATCACGATCTTCGCATTCCTTTCTAATTCAATGATTTCAAAGAAAGATGCGGGGGGAATTATCTGAATCCACGATGATGTCTTCACCTTTTCATAGAGAATGGAATCCAAATTCACGGGTAGCAATTTTGCGGTTCTTGGATGCAATGGCAGTACGACCTTTATACCATCCTTCTCTGCAATCTCCAGCAATGCACTGAAGATGGCTGATAGTCTTTCCTTATCGTCAGTATTGTTGTCCCTGTGTATAGTAGTCAATATATAATGATTGGGAGTCAACCCCAAATCACTGATAATATTTGTTTTCTGCGCTGCTATTGAGGCGAAGTACAGACTATTGTCATACATTACATCACCGCTGTTATAAACCAACCTTGACTTCCCGTTTTTAAATTTTGCTTTTGATTTTAGGAATCCTTCGTTCATCAGGTTTTCCATACCCGTTTCTGTCGGCGCGAACAAGATAGAGGACAACTGATCGCAGACTATACGATTTACTTCCTCAGGCATAGCCATATTAAACGACCGCAGTCCTGCCTCAATGTGGAAGATCGGTACATGAATCTTTGATGCAGCCACTGCTCCTGCCAAAGTTGAGTTGGTGTCACCATAAAGGATGATTCCGTCGAAATGCTCCGACAAAAGGACTTCCTCGATACCTGCAATCATCTTAGCCGTCTGCTCTCCATGCTTCCCTGATCCCACACCAAGGTTGTAGTCTGGCTGAGGAATGCCAAGTTCATCAATAAACACCTGCGACATATTGGCATCATAATGCTGTCCTGTATGCAGGATCTTTTCTTCTATTTCCTCTGCAAAATGATTCTTAACAGCACGTGAAATGGCTGCGGCCTTAATAATTTGGGGTCTAGCACCAATAATCGTTAATAACTTAATCATAATTTTCTCATTTTTATAATCGAGGTTTTCACGACGTTTTTCAAGTTCTGCATTATATATTCTGTAACCCATGCGAGACCGAAGTCATTCCAACGTTGCGGATGAGTGGTAATCATTATCTGGTTAGGTAGTCTGTCTTCTTGTAATGCTTTGATTATATCATCTGTAGAATGAAAAGACCATCCCTTATTGTTCCATTCTTCCTGAAATTCCTCAATCTTATCCCTCACACTAACTTTATATCCATCCCATCGTCTGCCAGTATCTGTCAGATATAGCATTTTTGAGAAATCTGTTGTCAAATACGGTTCACCAATTATTCCAAGATCTTTAAAACTATATTGCTTCCAGATATCCTTGCTATCATAAGGCGAACGGGGACTACCATGCATACAGATAGTGCTGACAGGAACTAATTTCCTTAACTTTCCCAAATTCTTAATGAAATCGCTATATGCTATCTGAATAATTCCCTTACAAGTAGTCAATGACTCATAATGATATCCAATTTCATGACCCATCAAATGAATCTCTTTAATAATCTCTTCATTCCAACTCTCTGGAACAGCACGAAAATAAAAGGATGCCTTTGCTCCCATCTTTGCCTCGAACTTTGCGATGACAGCAGAATTGAGCGGTATCAAATCAACATCATGCCTAAGAATCACAAATCTCTGTGGTAGTTTCCCACGACAATAGTCACAATATGTGACAAACACATATCCGCTATTCTTCAATTGGGAAATCAGTTCTTGATATTTTTGACATGTAAAGTCCATTTATCTAAAAATGTATTGATAGTCAGGATTATCCTTCATGATACGTTTACTTTCTGGATAGTTCTCAATGAACCATGTAAAAAAACTCGTAGGATCAATTTTATCAGATAGGAATTTTTGACGTTTTTTCATCCACTCTTCCTTCAGGCCAGGCTGCTTGAGTAATCTATCAATATGATCATAGAACTTCTCAAAATCATTGGGATGATAAGCATAACAAAGTCCATATTTTTGTTCCAATTCATTTGGCACAGAAAGTTTACCCGCGAATGTATTGCATTTCAACGCTGGAACCCCCATAATGGCTGCTTCTGATGTCATCGTTTGGCTATCGCCAATAAACATTGTCGCATAATACATCAATGAGTGAATATCTTCTGGTGGTACTGGTAATCTGTATTGTTCAAATTCTGGTTCTATCTCACGCTCTGAAGTAATGATAACTCTACCATATTGTGTCAGAAGATTAACAATCCGCCGCTTCTGTTCTAAAGAGACACCTACTTGACCTACATCGTGGTGCCCTTTAAATGCCACAAATCGCAAAACAAAAAACTTCTCGCCAAACTTTAGACTGGCTTTTTCCAATACAGATACATCTGGAATAAAATGATTAGGATGTAAGTAAGACAGTTCATGACATCCATCATAATATACCGCATTCTTTGTTTGCCTCCTAATAACTGATGGCGTAAAGACAGCATTGGAATATGGATGGGCATATTTTACAACTAATGGTTCTGCAACATCATCATCGTCATCAAAAACGAAAGACCTCATCTTGCT
>JAFZNI010000340.1 GCA_017551005.1 Prevotella sp. | reverse complement strand
GGGTCATACATGCTCTACTTTGAAGATGCCCGTGAGGAATTCGGCAAAAAGTTTGACCTAACTTATATGGGCTTTTTTGATCATGGCTACTTTGCCCCACTTGTGGAGATGACCTTTCAGTGGAAGAAACCTATCAAGTACGGTATGAAACCCAGAATAGACATTGTCTACAGACCAACGGAAGCGGCTAAGATTATATTTGATTATGAGATTCATGATACTGAGGACGAGAGTCTGATTGCCACAGGCCATAGTGTTCAGGTTTTTATGGACACTAATTACCAGTTGGTCTTATACAGCCCGGAGTTTTATGATGAATGGCGAAATCGTTGGGGAGTCCTTGAAAATGAAGAATAATATGGTGTATAGGATAGCGGATAATGTGTTGACACCATTGGGAAAGACTACAATGGCTAACTATGAGGCCCTGAAAGCAGGGCGCTCAGCGCTGACTCAATATGCAAGTTATTCTGGTAGGCCAGAGGACGATTTTGTCGCATCACGATTTAGCGACAAACAAAGAAAAGAACTAATGGTTCGTGGGCTGACATGGTTTGAGTCGTTGGTATATCATAGCGTCAGAGACGCTCTGACAAATTGTACTGTAGATTTGGCCAGTGATCGTACTCTGCTCATTGTCAGCACGACAAAGGCTAATATCGAATCCCTCTCTTCAAACGAATATGAGAAGATACAGCCTGCAGAATCTGCTAAGAGAATTGCCTCCCTATTGGGAATATGCACCCAGCCTTTAGTGGTTTGTAATGCTTGCATATCCGGTGTGGCAGCGATTGTGACGGCCCAACGATTGTTACTTGCAGGATATTATGACACCGCCATCGTAGTAGGATGTGATATTATAAGTCATTTTGTGGTATCTGGATTCCAGTCACTAAAAGCAATGTCACCAGAGCCATGCCGGCCTTTTGATATTGAGCGCATCGGACTAAATCTTGGGGAAGCGGCTGCGACTTTGATTCTGAGTAATAAAGACACTCAGAATGGTAATTGGCAGATTGTGAATGGAGCGATTCGGAATGATGCTTACCATATAAGTAGTCCATCGCCCAAGGGGGAGGGTTGTGCCAGTGCCATCAGATATGTCATGGATGGTATAGACCTCCATTCGCTGTCTGCTGTGAATGTTCATGGCACAGCAACTATGTATAATGATCAGATGGAGTCAAAAGCAATCGCAGCCTCAGACTTGTCGGAGATACCCATCAATACCCTGAAAGGTTATTTCGGACATACGCTTGGTGCCTCAGGAATTCTTGAAACCATCATCACGATGTATTCTGTAGAAGAGGGCGAACTATTGGCCACCCGTGGATTTAGCGAGATCGGTGTTTCTGGAAAAGTAAACATATCTGCTAATCCAATAAGAATCAATCCGCATTCTTTTGTGAAGATCATATCTGGTTTTGGTGGTTGCAATGCTGCAATATATTGCACGCTTAAACCAGTATCCGTTGATAGTCCTGTAGCAAACTCACCATCTTTAGAGCATCATGTGAGGATTACTCCATCAAGTGTTATGATCGATGGCAAAGCACTCCATGTTGAGGCTGAAGGTCGTGATATGCTTACTGAAATATATAAAGGAAAGATAGGATCATACCCTAAGTTCTACAAAATGGATAGACTCTCTCAGTTGGGTATTGTGGCCAGTGAGTTGTTATTATCTCAGGAGAATCCTCGTCAGGAACCATGTTCAGACAGGGCTGTAGTATTGTTTAACCACTCTTCTTCAGTGTGTGTAGATCGTGAATATGAGCGTAGTATCGCTATTGGTGATGACTACTTCCCCAGTCCTTCATTGTTTGTCTACACATTACCAAACATTGTTTGTGGAGAGATTGCCATTCGTAATGGATATCACGCAGAAACATCCTTCTACATTCTGAGTTCAAAGGATGAGATTTTGATGAATAGGGTTATTGAATCTACATTTATTGATAAGACCATGCAAAGCATGGTTGCTGGTTGGTTAGATTACCAAGACGATCATACATTTGAAGCAGATTTTAAACTATATAAAAAAGTATAATAATGGAAGAGTTAATATTAGAACTAAAAGAGAAGATCATTGAGGCCTTAAATCTGGAAGAGATGACTCCAGATGATATTGATGCTGATGATGCATTGTTTGGTGAAGGCCTTGGTTTGGACTCTATTGACGCTTTAGAACTGATAGTTTTAATAGAGAAGAACTATGGCATAAAGTTGGCGAATCCCTCAGAAGGTAAGGCTATCTTTAAGAGTGTTCGCACCATTGCAGAATACGTAAGCGAACATAGAACAAAGTAAGATAATGAAAGAAAATATCGTCATAACCGGTGAAGGTATTGTCTGTGCTATCGGAATGGATAAGCCATCGGTGCTTGCTTCCCTTAAAGAGAAACGTTCTGGTATTGGCACGATGAGATACCTTAACTCCATTCATAAGGAACTGCCTGTTGGAGAAGTGCCGCTGTCAAATGACGATATGCGTATTCAGTTAGGATTAAAAGATGCTTCTTATGTAAACCGTACCACTCTGATGGGTATGTTGGCAGTTCGTCAGGCACTGGCTGATGCTGGAGTCGATAGAACGATGGTTAAGGAGAATTCTTTGCGACTGGTACTTGTCTCGGGCACCACTGTTGCAGGCATGGATATAACAGAGAGTTTCTTCAGTCAGATGGAACATTCTGATGAGGCCCTAAAAAGTCTTGAATACCATAGTGCAGGCACGAGTACCCGTATGATCGCTGATTATTTCAAGATCTTTGCTGAATATACAACTATTTCAACCGCATGCTCATCAGCAGCGAATGCCATATTATTGGGTGCTCGTCTTTTAGAAGAGGGTGAGGCAGATATGGTGGTGGCGGGAGGAACAGAGGCTTTATCTGTTTTCCATCTTAATGGGTTTAACTCGTTGATGATACTTGATCATGAGCCATGTCGTCCATTTGATGCCACTCGCTCAGGATTAAATTTAGGCGAAGGTGCTGCTTTTGTTGTCATGGAAACAGAATCCAATGCGAATCGGAGGGAGGTCAAACCTCATGCTTATCTTGTGGGCTATGGTAATGCCTGTGACGCATTCCATCAGACCGCCTCATCGGAAAATGGTGAAGGCGCTTATCTGGCCATGACAGAGGCATTGAATATGGCAGGATTGAAACCTGCAGATATTCAATATGTTAATGCACATGGAACAGGTACTCCTAATAATGATTTGTCAGAAAGTGTGGCCTTGAAACGTGTTTTTGGTGATTGTATGCCCTTGGTTAGTTCTACCAAATCTTTTACAGGACATACCACGAGCGCTTCTGGAAGCATTGAAACAGTAATATGTTTGTTGGCCTTGAATGAACAATTTGTGCCAGCAAATTTGGGATGGTCACAAGCAGCCGAAAATGTTGTAGTCCCGACGATGGGAGAAGATGCCTGTCATCTTCGCAATGTGGTTTGTAATTCTTTTGGCTTTGGAGGAAATGACACA
Organism: Prevotella sp.; assembly: GCA_017551005.1. Classification (GTDB taxonomy): domain Bacteria; phylum Bacteroidota; class Bacteroidia; order Bacteroidales; family Bacteroidaceae; genus Prevotella. The sequence goes on along the minus strand of JAFZNI010000340.1, from coordinate 807 downwards.
TCGCTCGTATTTTCACTATCGCCAGTTGCACCAGTCTCGAAGCCTCATTTAGCAGATGATATCAAGGTTCTTTCTAAAGTTGAGATTACTTCAGAAGAGGAATTATCAGAGATCCGGGATTATGTAAAGCCATTGGAGGCTCGACGCATGGGGAAGATTATGAAGAGTTCTTTGTTGTCTTCACTAAGAGCATTGAAACAGGCAGGTGTTGAAAAACCAGACGCCATCATTACAGGCACTGCAATGGGATGTCTGGAAAACTCAGAACAGTTGTTATTCCAACTGATCAATGAAGGTGAGACGATGTTGAAGCCCACAAACTTTATGCAGAGCACTCACAATACAATAAGTAGTAATATTGCTATTCGTCTTGGATGTCATGGGTATAATGTGACCTATACTCAAGATGAAGATTCTCTGGATTGGGCTATGCGTGATGCCAAGCAACTGTTGAAAAGCGGGATATGCAAGACGGTGTTGGTTGGGTGTCATGACGAAACTACTCCTTTTTATCGGCAACTGATGGCGCGTTTAGGCCATAATGGCATACCTTCTATACACTCTTTAGCGATTGTTTTAACATGTGGAGAATAATACCATACGCTATATTACAGAGCATTTTGTTAACAGGTGGACAAGTATTCTTAAAGTTCGCCATGTCTAAAATGCCTTCATTTGCATGGACTCGGGATTTTTGGCTCAGTTTGCTTACCAATTGGTATTTGGCTGCTTGTGGCCTTCTCTTTGGCTTAGCCTCGTTGCTATGGATGTATATTGTTAAGGTATTCCCTTTCAGTTCTGCCTATC
>JAFZNI010000339.1 GCA_017551005.1 Prevotella sp. | reverse complement strand
GGAGTTCTTGGAGTCTCCGGAAAAGATCGTCGCTTTCCGTCTGAAGAACTATGCAGGGCGCGACGACTGGCGTAACATCATCGTCATTCTCAATGCCGACAAGACAGATATAGAGATGACCATCCCAAAGGGTAACTATACCATTGTCTGCTGCGATGGAAATATCAACGAAAACGGCCTCGGCACCCTTCAAGGCGACAGGGCTGTGGTTGATGCGCAGTCAGCGCTCATCCTGCACGACTAACTATGTAACCGTATAATGAATAGCGATATGAGAACAATATTATTTGTAATTGCCATGCTGATGGCTAATGTCTTAACAATGAGTGCAGCAAAGAAACAAGTGATCGACCGGATAGAGCCCACCGACTGGTATGTGGGACTGAAGAACCCCTCGGTGCAGTTGATGGTTTATGGCCCGGGCATTCGTGATATAGCCGACGTGACCACCGATTATCCCGGTGTCCGTATCGACAGTCTGGTGCGTCTCGACTCGCCCAACTATCTCCTTGTTTATATGAACGTGCGTGATGCCCAGCCCGGCACGATGACTCTGGTGTTTAAGGGAGAGAAGGAGAGAAGGAGTAAGGAGTTGAGATTCGACTATGTGCTGAAAGCACGGGAGAAGAGTGGGGCGGAGCGCATGGGATTTACCAACGCCGATGTGCTCTATATGCTCATGCCCGACCGCTTTGCGCAAGGAGCCAACCACAATCCACAGGTCAAGGGCATGCGGACCTATAAGGAAGACCGCACCAAGCCCTCCCTCCGTCATGGAGGTGACCTCAACGGCATCCGCGAGCATCTCGACTATTTCAAGGAACTGGGTGTGACGGCCCTCTGGTTCACTCCCGTGTTGGAGAATGACTCCCCTGATACCGATAACGGCTACTCCACCTATCATGGCTATGCCACTACGAACTACTACCGTGTAGATCCCCGTTTCGGTTCGAACGAGGATTATAAGAAACTCTGTGATGAGGCCCACGCCAAAGGTCTGAAGATTGTGATGGACATGATCTTCAACCACAGCGGCTTCGAGCACCCTTGGACACAGGACATGCCCTCCAAGGACTGGCTCAACATGCCCGAATGGCTCAACGAGGAAAAGTCTGGTCGTGATCCTATGACAGGCTTCGCCCAGTCCTCCGGAGAATCCGGAAATCCCAGGAAGTCCGCTTACCTCCAGACTTCCTACAAACTCACCACCGTCCTCGATCCATACGCCTCGAAGATTGACCTCAAAGAGACCACCGAGGGTTGGTTTGTGCCTTCCATGCCCGATCTCAACCAGCGTAATCCCCATCTGATGCGCTATCTCATCCAGAACAGTATCTGGTGGATTGAGACCGTTGGCATCGACGGCATCCGTATGGACACCTATCCATACGCCTATGCCGAGGCGATGGCCCAGTGGATGAAGGAACTCAACGAGGAATATCCCAACTTCAACACCGTCGGTGAGACGTGGGTCACCGAACCCGCCTACACCGCCGCCTGGCAAGCAAGGCCCCCTAAGTTAGGGGGCGACAGGGGTATGAACGAGCGCTTGGGTAATACCTACCTTAAGACCGTCATGGACTTCTCCTTCTTCGACAAACTGAACCAGGCCAAGAACGAGGAGACCGATGCGTGGTGGAACGGATTGAATCGTCTTTACAATTCCTTCGTCTATGACTACCTCTACCCGAACCCGTCGAATGTGATGGCCTTCATCGAGAACCATGATACCGACCGTTTTTTGGGTAACGGTAAGGACACCCTCGCCCTGAAGCAGGCACTTGCTCTGTTATTAATTGTTAATCGTACACCACAACTTTATTACGGCACAGAAGTGCTCATGAATGGCACCAAAGAGGTAACCGACGGAAATGTCAGAAAAGATTACCCTGGCGGATTCCCTGGCGACACCCATGACTGCTTCACGAAAGAGGGACGTACCAAGGCTGAGCAGAGTATGTTCTCATGGCTCTCCCGTCTGCTCCACTGGCGTCAGGGCAACGAGGTCATCACCAAGGGTAAGCAGATCCAGTTCATCCCTTACAATGGCATCTATGTCGTTGCCCGCCAACATAAAGGAAAGACGGCTCTTGCCATCCTCAACGGCACCTCTAAGCCCGCCACCCTTGATGTCTCCCGCTACGCCGAGGTCATCGGCTCCGCTACCCGTGTCAAGGATATCCTGACAAACCGCTATTACGATCTCTCCACCAACCTTGAACTTAAACCCAGACAATCCCTGATTCTCGAATACTAAATCAAACGAATGTAAAATAATATTGCAAATTTTATAGGGGGGGGTAAAAATCCTCCCTCTGTTAAAGTTGTGAAAAAGGGTTAATTTTTGCGCATTCGTCGATAAAATCCTTTGATTTTATGGTAAAAAGTTGTACTTTTGTCGTGTCAAACGTTTGAGATGAACAAATTTACAACCACAAAACGACCAATTTTAATAGCGTTGCTATTATTTTTCTGCGTCTGTCACGACGCGGATGCTCAGCGTGTTGCATTGCGTAACAATTTGTTCTACGATGCTACTTTGTCTCCCAATCTGGGGGCGGAGGTTCGCCTCGATAGCACTTGGGCGCTGGGTTTGAATGTAGGCTTCAACGCCTGGGACATTGACAAGGACACCAACAAAAAGTGGCGTCATGTCCTCGTTTCCCCCAATGTGCGTTGGTATCACAATTACAAGCGTGATTCTCTCGTCACTCGTCGTGTCAACTATCTGGAACTGGATGCGATTTATAGCCACTTTAATGTGGGTAATACCAAGATTCCGTTTGGTCTCTATTCAGCCGTCAAGGATCGTCGCTTACAGGGCGACCTCTTTGCGTTGGGTGGAAAATATGGTTATAGTTGGATACTTGCCCGTGACTGGCGGATTGAAGCCGAGGCTGGTATTGCCATCGGCTACGCCTGGTTTAAGGAGTATGATTGTGATCACTGCGGCACCTTCTATGGGAAGGGCGACCGCATCTTCTTGCTACCCCTGTTGGGTGTGAATGTCGTGTATATTATTAATTGAACATAATTAGAAAACAAATAAAAACAATCGAAGTTATGAAGAAAAGAATGCTTTTTGCCTTAATGAGTGGAGTTATACTCATTGGCACAGTGGGTCTCTTAGGTTGCTCCTCTGAAGAGGTGGTCGACAACCCAAACTACAACCCGGAGACAGGTAGTGTAAAGACACAGTTTGTCTTTAATGTGACGCAACCTCAGGAACGGACACGTCAGTCAAGTACGGCAGTCGGCAATTATTCGTTCCAGGGCATCTATGACATGTATTTGTTCTGTTTTGATGGTACTCCCAGTGTGACGGGTGCTTATAGCACTTTCGATGCTAACCACAAGTTTGCCCTTGATGCTTTTGGCAAGCCAGACCCCACCCTCTCAGGAACTGAGACAACAAATTCCAGCAAGGTATATACGCTGTATATTCCTACAGGAACAAAGGATTTCCTGTTCTATGCGACAGCCAATGATGATTACAAAACTGCACGGCCAACAGAATATGGAAAGTTGAACAAGACTTATGCCGGAGATATCAGTGGGGTAAACAACATCACATTTAGCCTCTCTAATCAGGTGGAGAATGAAAGTGATTATACAGATCCTCAAACTACGCTGGCTGGTATTCTGAACGGTCTTGTCGGTATAGAGATTACGGCACCAGAAGCACTGAAGTGGTCGGCAACAAGTGGAACGAGCAATAATGAGTTGGTGGCTCTTGGCCAGGCCTATGACAGGTTTATCAACCAGGCTTCGGATGGTGATGTTCGTCAGGGCTCTTCCACAGCCGTCAGGAATATGGTGGGTGAGTTGTTTGCTGCCATCAATGACGTATATAGCAATACCACCTACGATCCTGCTAAGGTTTTGTCCGAAACAATTCTGGATAAGATTTCACAGTTTTTCACCGTCGTTAAGGTGGGAGAGTCTCCAAATATAGTATATCAATGGGGTGACAGTTATAATGACGCCACTTCATCTGTGTCTGACTATCCTCATAGTTTAGGTCTGCCCGACGGATGTGCCATATTGGAATTCAGCAATGGACAGTTTGCCTACAAGAATAGCGAGACCACCCTGTCGAGCGTCTCTGTGGACTATGACAAAATTACATATCCTGCAGAATTGGCTTATTACTGTAACTCTACCCTATGGCAGACCACTGTGGGTAAAGATGCCAACACTTTCCCGACGACCGCAGCAGATTGGGCTGACGAGTCCTCTTGGACTAGTAACAATTGGAGCGAGGGCGCTGTGATTCCTTCAACGCGTGCTGTGGCCATGAAGGAAAATATCACATATGGTGTTTCTCAGTTGAAGGCCATCGTCCAGCGTAATGGTGATAACACTTTTATTGATAATGCCAAAAAGATTACCAACGGGGACTTGGAGAATAATGTGTTCAATGGAACAACGGTATCATCCGACAATGCCATCTCGTTTACTCTGACGGGTATTCTGATTGGCGGTCAGCCTGATGCGGCCCAGTATGAGTTCCTGCCTAAGAGCACGTCATTCAACAAGGTGATTTATGATTCTTATCTTGACCCGTATACCGATGGCAAGTTGCCTGCAACGGACATTACCAAGACGGTGACGAACTACACGCTTGTCCTTGACAACTACACGACTCGGGAAACGGAAGATAATGCACAGGACAAAGTGTATGTCGCTTTGGAAATGATAGCCGACAGAAGTTTCTATGGCTTGAGTGGATTCATTAAGGAGGGCGAGAAGTTCTACCTGATTGGTAGCCTTGACCCGACTACATTAGGCGAAGGCAATGGTATCGACTGGTCCAAGCAGACCAGTTTCCAGAGTGGCGACGCAGGCTATGGTAAGGATCGTGTGTTCATTCGTGATGCTGTCACTACAGCCACGTTTACGATTGGTACGAATGCCCTGCAGAATGCTTATTCTACCATTCCCGACCTGCGCTCTACACAGATGCTTTTTGGCCTCTCTGTGGATCTGGAGTGGAAGGCTGGCCTGAACTTCAATGTGATAATTCAGTAGGATGAGGCGTTGGCGCATAATCGGAACGGTCATTGCGATGGCTACCGTAGTCATCTTCTCTGGTTGCTCGATGGTTGACGAGGATCAGAGTGATTGCGGCGTACAGGCTGAGGTCGACTACGAATTGCAACTGGTGACCAATATGACCACCGAGATTCAGACGCAGTTGTCCGCACAGGCTGATTTCCATTTGGCCATGGCCTTGCGTACCCATCTGAGTGAGATATTCAGCGATTATGCCCATGATGTCGATCTGTCCTTCTATGATACAGTCAAAGACTCTGTGCGCCTACAGCACGACCGTCATATCATGGATGCCAACCAGGCCAGTTACACACTGAACCTTCCAATGCACCACTATATGCATTTGGCTGCGGCGAATATTGTGGACAACAAACTGGTAGGTTTGGCCAATGATGAGCATTGCCATCCGTCAATGCTCCAGCAGGTGGTCCGTGATACCGTTGACTCCCACGATACGGGTCTCTTTACGGCTCGCCTGCCGATGAATGTGCTGGAGGGAGTCAACCAGACCTTCAATGTACATCTGTTCATGACCAACTGTGCCTCTATGTTGGTGCTTGATCCACAAGGTCACGATGTCAGCAAAGTAAAGGTCTTTAGCACAGGTTTTGCCACTGGGTTCAGCATTTGCGACAGTGCGTTTGTCTTCCCCAAACAGTCGCCTATCGTGCGTACCTCATTCATAAAAGGACAAGATGATGGTAGCGATGTGGGTTTTTGTTCCGTAACGTTCCCTTCGCCGGAGCCTGAGGAAAAAGCAACCGACCGCACTCGAACCGTCATCGAGACAGAGGAGCCTTTCATTGCCCAGCCAGGTGAGAAATCACTGTGGGAGTTCCGTGTGTATGTTCCAAACTCCGACGGAAAGATCACAGAGACCCTTCTCCGTATCCGTGAGCCGCTGCGTGCGGGTCAGTTGAAGATTATCAGGGGTCGCATTCGTAAGGATGGTAGTGTGGAGACAGATTCTCCTATAGTGGGTGTGAGTGTCAACCTCGACTGGAAGGAGGCTGGGACGTATAACCCAGAGATATAATAGATTAGTGATAATTGACGAATAAGATACTCATAATAGGAATAATGGCAGTTGCAATCCTGACGGGTTGCAGCGAGCGTGAAGAGTCGCCTGTCGTCAACTATTTGCCTGTTGACATCAGTCTGGCATTCTCCATTCCCGATATATTTGATGAGCCTGTGGTCACGACACGTATGGCCGACAGTGTGGTGCAGATATCCTCTAACCATTATCGCGGGCTGAAGGATGTACGGATTATTCCATTTAAGACTACTGGGACTATTATGAAGAATGATGCTCCATATATCTTTGACGCCAACAATGGAAATGAGTCCGGACGTGTGGCGGGAAAACCCAGCGAACTGACTCCGAATGCGGCTTTCTATTATTATCCAGAGTGCTCGTTCTGGCCAGAGACGGCCTCCATGCTGTTCTATGCCAAGGGTGCCAATACTGTGATGGTGGATGGCACTGCTATTCCAGCCACAAACAAGGCTTATTACGGTTCAACGCTGATGACACCGGGTACCGACGGCAGAGTGCCCTCCAAGATTCGATTTAATTTGGAGCCTATCATTAGTATGGAAGATGGCCAAGAGGCACCCGTTGATGCCAAAGCACAGGCCTTGGCCAATTATCTGACCACTATTGTCAATACGGCTGGTTGGGCCTCTACCGACGATGCCAAACTAAAGGCACTCTATCTGAACTTCCTCCATCAGGACGATGCGGGGAATTATGGTGTCATCGCTGGCTCATCGGCCAATATCAGGGCTTTCGTAGAGGAATTATACACTGAGGTAGGTCTTCGGGAGTCAGATAATGACTTAGCCGAGGCGATCCGTGGCAACATCGCTGCCAAGGCCATCGTTACAGGAGGAAAGGTAACGGCTCTTGCCGATGATCTCAGCGGCTATCCTGCTAATATCGGTTTGCCTGACGGGGCCGCAGCCTTGCAATGGAATGGAACAGAATCAAAATTCGTGCCTCAGATAAAGACCACCATAGAGGCTGCTATCACCAGCATAGGCCACTTTGTCTATCCTGCCGAACTTTGTTACTACTGTAACAGTACGATTAAGACCTCTCAATATCAATTGTTGAAGAGCATCTATCAGAATGAGACCACATGGAACGGTGTCCTTGGGCACTATACCACGGGTACCGTCGTGAATTCCGGTACAAAGTCAGCGGCTATGGTTGCACCGGTGCAGTATGGCGTAGCAAGGATGAGTGTCAGATTGGATATGCTGAAAACGACGCTTAAAGATAAAAATGGTGAGGAAGTTAGTTTCAAAGACTCCTACTATCCACTGACAGCCGTTATCGTAAGTGGACAGTATCCTGTAGGCTTTGACTTCAGGCCTGAGACTGTGCAGGAATGGCCGACAGATGAGACGGCATCTGCCGATTTCGCCAGTAATATGCTTGTTGTCTACGATTCACAGGTGAAGACGAAAAAGACAGGCACTAACACTTATGACTATTATTACCTGAGCAGTTCAGAGGAGTCGGGTAATACCAACACCCTTGTGCTACAGTCGTATGAGATGAAGAAAGTGCGAGTAGTCTTGGAGTTTGAGAACAAGAGTAATCAGAAGTTCATGGGACACGACGGTATTGTCTATCCTGGTACGAAGTTCTATCTTGTTGGCGAGGTTGATCCAAGTTCTCCGTCATCGACTACTGGCATGTATGCGGAGAACAAAAACCGTGTGTTCACCCAGGATTATACGACGACGTTCATGATGAAGGTCGAAAGTTTTGCTAATGCCTATAATGTGATGCCCAACCTTTTGGCGTCGCGGATGGAGATTGGTGTTAAAGTTGCAAATTGGGAATCTGTCCCGCCCACCACGTTGGAGTTGCAACAATAAATAAGAAATGATGAAGAAGGAGACAAGATATAGATGGATATGGTCTGGCACCCTGCTCTTATTGCTGGTGCTGCAGACAATCTGTATCAGTTGCAGCAGTGACGAGTCGGAAGACGAGCCCAGACTGAACATCTATATCTATGCCCCTGAACGCCCAGCCGTGACACGTAGCGAGATCATTCCTACCGAAAATGAAGCAAAGATATATAACCTGCAGATCTGGGTATTCAGAAGCAGCGACCCCACTAAGAAAGTGGCCAGCCTTTCTCTGACTACAGAGGAGGAGTTGGCTGGCTTGAACAACAGCAGGAGCGACTCCTATAGCATAGAACTGACCGACCTGAGTTTTGTCCGCAATCCAGAGCCTGTCGATATCTATGTGCTGGCTAATCAGATTGGCAACAACGGCACGGAATATAAAGACCCGATTGTTAACAGCCAAAAGTTGGACAAGGCCGTCTTTGACGGTGGACATTTCTTCAGTTTTATGGAATCTCCACATAAGGCTGTCACTTCTATTCCAGAGGGCAAGGGTGTTCCCATGTCCGGTGTGGCCCGGGGCAGGAGCGTCTTCGATCAGAACAATGTCCTGCATATCAATGATGCCAATCTGCGACTGGTGCGCGATGTGTCGAAGATACGTTTTGTGTTCTCCTCTTTGAAAGGAGAGAACGATGCGGAGGCTCTGGCCAACCAGATCTTTGTCGAAGGGATCACCTTGGATAAGAATATGATGTATTATGAGGAGCGCTTCTTCCTCGATAAGACCCATCCCAATTTCTGGGTGGAAGGTGGAACCTTGAATGAGGAAGTGGCACTTGTGGAAAGTTCTCTAAACAGCCCGGTGGCCCAGAACGATGACCCTACGCAGTATGCCTATAGCAGTAGCATGACAGAAGCGGGATATGAGGCAAAACTTGATGAGTGGACTGTTGGAGATCATGCGCCGCTGACACAGTTCCCGGTGGTCTATCTGCCGGAGAGCGACAAGAAACTGACGGGTATCATAAAATATAGGGTGGGCAGTAATACGTCAGAAACGAAGACTGCTCCCTTTACGATGATTGGCAGCGATTTCCGCCGCAACCAGACGTGGGTCGTCTATGCCTATTACATCGGATCCTCGAAACTCGAGGTGAACACTGTTAAAGTAACTGAGTGGGATCCACAGAATCCTGAGGACCCACACGAACTACATAATTGGTAAGGAAGTATGACGAGATATAAGAGTTGGCTATTTCTTCTGGCAGCCTTGCTGCTTGCAGCCTGTTCCAAAGATTCGGAACAGGCAGGTGGGGATTTGCCAGATCCAGGACCTGTTCTCCCCGAAACGAAGGAGGCTCCGCTGTCTCTCTTCGCTGCTACCCGTATGGCGGTTATAGATGCCGGCGAGGCTTACGACCCGATCCATATCTTCCTGATGTCTGGCGAAACGGCAACGACGACCACCCATAAGACAGAGGGACAGTTCATCTATGATGGAACTTGGAAATCCACCATCGGCGTGAAGAACCCACATAACTGCATCTACGGTTTCTCACCTGCCACCGCCGCCTCTGCAACAATTAGCACATCGTCAACCTATAACAACGGTGCTGTACTCACGCTGAAGAATATCAGTCCCGTCACAGGAAGTGACATTTGTGTCATCGTTGGTATCAAACATGGCACAAGTGCCGCAGACGTTGCCGGTGTGCCGGATCAGGGCAATTTTTATTTTGAGAAAGGGGTGTATAACCATGTCAGTCTGCTGCTCGACCACCTATTTGCTAAGATTGATTTCAGTGTCAGGATTGATGCCGACTATCACAAGATGCGTGCTATCAAGGTGAAAAAGATCGAGTTGCTGTCAGACAAGACACTGAAGGAGGTGGCAGTGCCGCTGACGGCTAATGCCGATAACAACAGTCCTATTGGCACGATTACCTATGCGGTGGAGAATGTCACTGCCGGGGCAGAAAGACCTTCAGGCATCATCTACGACTACAACGATGATACCAATCCGGACCACTCTGATGGTGTGGATCTCCCAGAGGATGCCAGTTGGACCATTCCTGGCTATTTCGCTCCAGGTGGCGAGGCCGAGGGGGCTATCGGCCGTCATCTGCTACTCCGCTTTACCTACGACATCTATGCCTACGATGTCTTCAATAATAATAAATGTACGCGTGTGAGAGAAAACTGTGAGGCAATAAACAGTCTGTCGGATGTTAGTGGTCTGGCCGGCTTGTTACGGGGGCAGAGTACGACTATCACTCTGACAGTGAAGCCTACTTACCTTTACGCGCTCTCTGAGAGTGAACTGAATAACCCTGCGATTGTAGTGAATAGTGATTAGTGAATAGTGAAAAGGATATTTACCATAGTACTGTGTAGTTTGTTTGCATCCTTGATGCAGGCCCAGATTACCATTAGCGGCAATGTCTATGGCGGCGGTAATGAAGGTGTTGTCGATGGTAGCACCTCTGTCACCGTGCGTGCTGGTGACCTGAATAATGTATATGGCGGTGCCCGATTGGCTGACGTGGGCGGCAGTGCCTTCGTGAATATCGATGGCGATCATGCTTCCGACAATATCTTCATCACCTCAGTCTATGGTGGAAATGATATCGCAGGAACGGTAGGTACCAAGATTAATCCAAATGATGTAGGTACGAATCTTATTCCTGCTGACGACTTGAAGAAGGAGGGAGAAAACGCTATTAACAACTCCTGGAATGCCTTTGTCCGCACAAGTCCGACACCAGTGACGCAAGATGCAAAAGATCGCTTAAGCCTTGTGATTGGTAGTCTCTATGGTGGAGGCAATGGTGACTATACCTACACCAAAAATACAGAAGAAGCGGGTACATATAATACCACCATAGACGGTACGACATACGAGAAGGTCAAACTGCCCGAACTCGGCAAGACGTATTTGGAAATTATGGGTGGTTGCATCGCTCACCTCTATGGCGGTGGTAATAACGTGACAGTAACGGCCAACACCACCATCTGTATTGACAATGAGAGCCCTGTGCTGTCGCAGACAAATGTATGGCCTGCAGACCCGACATCTACCGCAGGCCAAAAACAATTGCAAGATTTGGCACAAAGGGTGGGATTGTCAACTTACCAGAGCAACCTGACCAGTTATGCTTTTAACTTTGCCCGTGTCTTTGGCGGAAACAACAAGGCACCGATGGCCATCCGTCCGAAATGGAATCTGCAGGCAGGTGTCATTCGTGATATCTACAGCGGTGGTAACCAGGGCGCTATGACCTATGATAATGGTATTCTTTTGTCTATCAATCCGACCCAGTCTAACAAACTGACGATTGAGAATGTCTTTGGCGGATGCCGTATGGCTGACGTGAACCCAGATAAGAATACTATTGCCGAGGAGACCATTGATGGTACATATTTCCCTGCTGGCTATTCAGCCCGCGTGCTGATTACGGGAGGAGACATTACCAATGTCTATGGCGGTAATGATATCTCCGGCAACATCTATGGGGGTAATGCCGTGGGTATCCATAGCAGTATCAAGGGTGATGTCTATGGTGGTGGTAATGGCTCGTATGCCTATACCGACAATGCAGAGTTAGGCGCGTTAGAGACATACAAGGACTTCTATTATGATGTCAATAAGATATTAGGAAAGGCTGCAGGATCCGCTTTTACCGGATTGGAGTCTGTTCAGGCGCTTAACCAGTTCCGCCCCAATGCCGAGTCTGTTTCCATCCGTGTGGTAGGAAATAAGGATGCAACGACAGGAAAGATAACCAATACCGTCATCGGTGGAGCCATCTACTGTGGTGGCAACAGCGCAACGCTACACAACGACGATGCTACCAAGGCGGCAGAACTTAAGATCGGATCCTATGTCATTGCCGACAAGGTTTTCCTGGGCAACAATGGTGCCAACATGGTGAAGACTGATGAAAAAGATGATTCAAAGGGAATAGCGGAAGGTGTTCTGCGTACATTACGGAGTACCGTCACCGGCTCAACTAAGAGGTTTAACTCGATGGACCTGACCCAAAAGGATCAGTTTGACGAGTACATGAACGGTGTGACGATGGACGTCATGCCCCGTGTGGTCTTCGATGACGTTGGAAAATATGAACCGTATTCCACCTATTTCGGCTCTTTCTATTGTGGAGGAAACGTGGGCAGTATGAGGAGAAACGATGCCATTACTGTTGACTTCAACGACAAAGTGGTGATCTATGAAAAGGTTGTGGGTGGCAGTAACGAGGCCAATGTCTATGAGACTGCCTATAATACGCAATATTTGGGCGGTATATTGGGTGATGCTGACACGAATGGCAACAAACTCATCCTGAACTTCGGTGGTCTGAAGATTCGGCCCATGCGTTGGAAAGTGCAAAGAGATGGAAACTATGATATTGTCAAGGATGCGAATGGTAATCCTACCTATATTCTTGACAATGGTAGTCGCCAGTTGGAATGGAACACGGTTAGTGCCTCTACAGGTAAGGATGTCGCTCCTGTCACGTCAGGATCTGGCAAGAGCAATGCCGATGACCTCGACCGTCGTCTCTTAGGCGGAAACATCTATGGCGGCTGCTACTTAAGAGGCCATGTGAACGGTAATGTGGTCATCAACCTGAATGCCTCTATCCATGAGCGCGACATAATCTTTGATGTGACGGATGAGGGAGATAAGATATACGAGAATGCAGAGAATGCAGACTATAACATCTCGACGCGTAATACCGGTGTCATCCTCTCTCAGCAGGGCGTAGATGCGCTTGCCTCTGCTCTCAGCGTGTTCGGTGGCGGCTATGGCGGCGACTCCGAGATATGGGGCAGTACCACCATCAACCTGAACAAGGGCTATGCCTTCCAAGTCTTCGGCGGTGGCGAGATGGGTGCCATCGGCAAAGCCGACGAAAGTTCGAATTCTTCTGATCTAAAATACGGATACGACGAGAAATACAGCACCTATATCACCCTTGGTAACACCAGTACGATTCCTGGTGTGGCAAGGCGCGCTGCAGGAGACAGCCAAGATATGGCTGAGTGTGAGTATCTCTACGGTGGTGCCTACGAGGGCCTCATTGCCGGTAACACCCATGTCTATCTCGGTAATGGCCGTATCTTCAATTCTTTCGCAGGCTCATGTAATGCTGATATCATCGGACATACGGAGACCTACGTGGGTCAATGGACAGAAGGAACGACGACCAAGTCTGGATTCCCTTGGATCCGTGACCATATCTATGGCGGCAACGACTTGGGCGGCAGTGTCTTAGGTGAGAATAATGCAGATTTCACGGGCCGCATCCGTAGTGAAGTCAGTGACCTGGTGAATAATACCTACAAGGAGCAGGTCAAAAAGGTCAAGGCCTACATGGAATATACTCAGGGTAGGGTGGATCGTATCTTCGGTGGCAGTTATGGCTGCTATGATTATAAAGATGCTGCTATTATAGCCCGTGTCCAGAAGGATAAGGATGGTAAATTGAAGAAGCCCTATCTCCACAACACTTTCGTCAATATCAGAGCCAACACGAACGACCAAAATCATATCGAAAAAGTCTTCGGTAGCGGAGAGGGTTATTCGGGCGACCGTGATGGTGACAAGTTGCAGGATCACAGTTATGTGCTTATCGACATTCCCGACAACATTGATAATTTCGCTAATCTGGAAATCTTTGGTGCAGGTGCCTATAATGGTCTCGGTATGAGTTATAAAGCCGAAGAAACATTTAAGGACGGCAAGGATGGTGGAGAACGCTTCGATCCCAACGAGGCGTCTGCCATTATCGACCTGATGCGTGGAAAGGTGGCTGCCGCTTATGGCGGTAGTTTTGAGGAAGGCGTCACCCGCCGTACTGTTGTCAATGTGCCGGCAAAGTCTAACAAAAAGTCTACCATCAAAATCAATAACATCTTCGGTGGAGCGTATGGTATGAAGATCCTCCCGCCCTGTGATGTCTATGAGTCGAACGTGAACTACCAGAGTGGAGATGCCCGTGTGAACGGTGCCATCTATGGCGGTAACAACAACGTGCGTCGCACGCTTTACGCCAAGGTTAATATCTCCGCACCGGTGCTTAAGGATAATAATTATACCGGCAAGATTTTTGGGGCTGGCCGTGGTGAATATACATGGGCGGAATATACCGAGGTGAACCTGGAAGAAGGTGCCAATGTCTATGAGGTCTATGGTGGCGGCGAGTTGGGTAATGTGCTCAATGCCGAGAGTGTACAGAAGTACCTGCAACTCTATAGCACCCAGCCTGCAGAAATGGTGGCCAATGAAGATGAGTATTGGGGTGCCTCAGATAAATGGGAAGGAGGCACTGTGGGTGGTACGCTGAAGGCTTCTTATAAGGATGAATGGTTAGAAGCATGGAAAGATGCATGGACTATCGGCGATTATTATGCTCCTATTGGAGAATTTCAGAGATATGTATATAATGCCAATAATCCATATCAATACACCAACCTCAACAATCCGCTTGTTCGACCAGCAGAGATCGATGATCGTGATTTGAGCAGTTTCTCAGACGAGGTGAAGGCAAGATTCTATAAGAGATACAATACCAATGTCATCATCAAGAAGGGTGCCACGGTGGGTGGCTATGCCTACGGTGGCGGATATGGTTCGGCATCGAATCCTTTGACGGGTGGCGTGTTCGGCTCTACTTATATTGCCGTGCTCGGCGGTACGGTTGCGAAAGACCTTTATGCGGCGGGTACTACTGGAGATGTATGCGATATCTTCGGTGTCGGTAAGACTGGCTTCATCGCCACCGCCAATGCCTATATCAAGGGTGGTACGGTGCGAAACGTCTATGGCGGCGGCTGGGAAGGTAATGTGGGCTATCATGATGGCAAGGTCAGTAATGTGGCTAATAACGTGAATGACCGTGATGCCGAAGCCCATGTGGTGGTTGGAGTTGTCGGTGATGACAATTTCTATACGGGCGCTCCTGCCGTTACCCGTAATGTGTACGGTGGCGGTGAGGGTGGTTCTATCTTTGGTAAGGCCTATGTCACCATGAATAACGGCCATGTTGGCTACCGCTATAAGAACGACGACTATGTGGAGGAACTCGACGATGCCGTTCTTAATGACAATCTGCTTGCTGAAGGCGGTAATATTTTCGGAGGTGGATATGTGGCTAACAGTTAT
Organism: Prevotella sp.; assembly: GCA_017551005.1. Classification (GTDB taxonomy): domain Bacteria; phylum Bacteroidota; class Bacteroidia; order Bacteroidales; family Bacteroidaceae; genus Prevotella. The sequence goes on along the minus strand of JAFZNI010000339.1, from coordinate 48,367 downwards.
ACTGACGCTTCAGACATTTGTATGTATGGTGGCACTGTGAGAGGTTGTCTCTACGGTGGCGGTGAGATAGGCCCTATCGGACGCGGTTCGGTGAGTGACGACGCACCTACAGAGGGAGCCATTATCAATGCTGATGCAAAGATCTATAAGGGCGGTAGCACGAAGACTGTCTTGTACGATGGTCATGTGAAGCGTAATGTGTTCGGTGGCGGTCGCGGCTTTGAAAACTGGGGCGGTGACGGTACGAAGTACATGAAGGATGAGAACAAGATTCCTTTCTACCTCAGTTCCAAGGGCTATGTCTTTGGTTCTACCGAAGTGCATATCCGTGGCGGTGAGGTTGGTACCGAGGCAGGTGCCCTCAGCGGTGATGGTAATGTGTTCGCTGGTGGTAACGAAGGATACGTCTATAGTGCTATTGGCAAGAAAATCGGTCCAAGGGTCAGTGATGATGAACTTACCAACGGAATGCCCACAGAGGGTGGTGGATTCTATTATAAGAATGGTGCCATCGCAAATGGCTTGACCCTCGACTGCAGTGTTGTTGTAGAGCCCTATTGCCAGGTGTTTGCCGACGGAGGTGTCACTATCGGTGGTACCACCTATTCTAAGGGATCCTATGTCCCGGTGGAGGCTCTGAACAAGTTGGGCAACAAGACTCGCTCTTCTGCCGATTGGAGTACACTCTTCAGGGGTGATAATACCGACGGTATCATCATCCATAACGCCGTCTTCGCCGGTGGTAACAGCCGTGAGGGCAGTGAAAACGTGGCGGCAGACGCATATACTGTATATGGAAATGCGGCCGTGTCGGTGCGAGATACCTATAACCGTGACTTGATTACGATTGGTACGGATGATATCGGTGGCATCTATGGTGATGGCAACCTGACGTTCGTCGATGGTTTCCGTGAGTTGCATATCGATAACTATGGTACAGACTATTATAGCCTTGACCCGACGATGGACTATACAGGCTATCAGACACTGACTGAGCGTGAGAAAGCCTACTACCAGTTGAAGTATGTGACTAATGTGACGCATGTTTATAAGTACTATGAGAGCAGGCAACTGCATACCGATCATGATACGGAAACAACCTATCGTAAGGGTCAGAAGATCACCCAGGCTGAGTATGACACCTTGTCGGATACTGAGAAGATCTATTGGGCTGAAGGCACAAAGGTCTATCAGGCAGACGATCAGATAGAAGAGGGTGAATATGCCCTGATGGATGCCGCAGAGAAGGCCATGTGGGATTTGGGTGGTGTGTGCAGCCGCTATGCCGGTCGCCCGATGAATACCATCCAGCGTGCTGACTTATGCGGCGTGTTTGGTAGCCGTCTCGTCCTGAAGGGTGCCCAGGACCGTGTGAAGGCATCAGACTATAACAGTTATACCATTAACCGTGTGGGCGAGTTGTCGCTGAACCAGCGCAAGACGCAGGCCGGCGACACAGGCGACGATGCCGTACACGGCAACTATTTCGGCATCTACAGCGTGGTGAACTACCTGGGTAACCTGACCAGCGACGTGTTCTTCGACAGTGACAAGGACACTCGCAAGACCGACGTGGCTAACGGCGGTATTGATGCCGACGGCGAGACCTATTATGCTTGGAAAGCCAAGGATCCGCAGAGCAAGTACCGCAACAACGGTACCAGCCTGAATAAGGTGGCTCTTGCATCGGGTGTCTATCTGGAAATCAAGCGTGAGGATGGTGAGGCTACTTCAACAGACGAATGGGGTTACGTCACGGGTGTCATCGAACTCGACCTCATCAATGTGATGCAGGGTATGGGTGGTGGCTATGTCTATGCCAAGAATCAACATGGTAAGAAGACACGCAATGATTGGGGTAAGGTCACTCTCCTTGACTATAATATTCCTGCCGTCACATACAGACACTTCACTTACAACCAGAGCAACTTGGAGGGTATCGAGACCTCGGGTAACTTCGTCCATAACACCAAGCAGATTGTCGACGACTGTTATCCCAATGGCGGTATCTACAATGACGGCTATGTGAAATCACCGGCTCACTACTGGTTCATCAAGGGCTCTATCTACGTCTACGACCAGTATATCTCTGCCTATACCGGCACGGCCAACGCCTACGCCGAGAAGGTGGAGTTGCCGCTCACCATCTCTGCTGCCTCCAACGGTAGGATGACCTTGCGCGAGGTGCAGCCCAACTACTATGCTTACTACGACAAGAATGGCATGAAGATGGGCGGCGAGAATGCCGATGACCACTTCGAGGCCAACAACATAAGTTACAAACTTAACGATCCTATCTCTTATTGGGAGTACCGCGTGCTGAATGAGGCCGACCAGGCGAAGTTCGTCGAGGAGACCTATACCACCATTGCCGAATGTACCCTCAACGGGAATACTTATCCCGAGGGCTATGTGATGCTGCCCGACGAGTATCTGAGGCTCAGGAATGCCGCACCCAAGAAGCAGATCGACGGTGAGGACGCTGAGGCAGTGCCGTCAGTCTTCCATGTGGAGCAGAATGAGGATGTGGCCTTCGACTTTGTCTTCCGCCCGTCGAATAACCTGGGTCATGAGACGGGATATGTCCTGACTTACGACATCAACAACCCGATGGTGTGGAACAACTACTACACCTTGACGAATGACCCGTCTCAGAGCAAACGTCTCAGTACGGAGCAGTACAGTAACGAGTCATCGGGTAGCCAGGGTCAGTACACCGAAGGTCCGACGTTTACGCCGAAGGCCGGCAAGGGTGGTGTCTATGGACAGCACACCTACAAGAAGGGCGAGGTGGTCCTTGGAACTGTTTACAACACCTATATGACTCAGGTTGATCCTAACCTGAGTGCGAGCGAGAAGGTGGGTCAGGCCAAGGTGGAGCGGGCCTATATCATGACCGATGAACACTCTGTGAAGGATGCGAATGGCGATGAGGTGCAGCACCTCTATCCCGGTACGCCCGTCTATAAGTCCAACTATACCGATGCTCAGTGGACGGCACTCACCGGTAAGATGGAGGCGGCTATGGTATGTAACAATCTCATCGAGTTCTCAACGACAGACTATATCTATGCGGGTAAGTTGCTCTCGACGGACGATGTCAACGAGATCAAGACCAAACTGAAGGCCAAGAACTCATGGACGGATGCAGAGGTTAACAGTTTCCTCAGCGAATACCTGTCCGACGGTTACTACTGTACGGAAACCGGACTCTACGGCGGTTCTTACTTCGTGGAGGGTAAGGCATACCGTGCCCTTGACACCTTCTGTTCGATGTCGAAGGAGGATCGAGAAAACTTCGACTTCAACTACGATGCCTTCGACGTGCTTGTCGATCCGACATATAGTGATCGTCTGGAGAGCAACTACGGAAACAAGCCGCAGTACGACGGTCCGAACAGTCCGAAGATATACTCCGTCACACAGCCTATAGACTATCAGGCGGAATATAGGGGCGACCAGAAGTCCTATATTGATGAGAATGGCACGACGGTAACGATTAAGCCAGAGTCCGATCCGGATAAGTGGATGACACGTGAGCGCTATGAGGATATCCCCAACGAGAAGCACCACTACTCGCCTGTCACGGTGAAGGAACCGGGTGACTACTATGTCGTCAACAATGCGTTTATGCGTGGTGACATTCCTTACACGATCGGTCAGGTGATCGACGAGACGCTCTATACGTCTCTGACTGCCCAGCAGAAGACAAACGTCGATGTGCTGACCTTTACCGAGTCGCACACCAACAAGGTGGGTGGTGAATATGTACCCACAAACTACTACTATTGCCGTGAGGCCTATACCGTCAACGAGAAGGGTGAGGGTGTGCCAGTCACGACGATGGGTATCAAGACCGGTACCTCCAGCACGACTTATGATATAGGTGAGGAAGTGCCGAAGGGTGTGATTATCGGTGAGGCGGACTACGGACAGTTGAAGAACTACCAGCAGGGCTTCGTCATCCACGGCACATCGCCTACGGAGATCAGTACGCTCTACGTCTCGAGCGAGTCCGACATCTACAACCTCAGTCAGGAGAAGATCATCACTGTCATCTACCTCTATGAATATGAGGAGAGCGATGCCTCAGGTCTCAATGTCACGCCGGTCAGTGAGCGTCACATCGTCAATATCCATATCAAGTTCAAGAGCGGTGTGCCAGAGATTGGTAAACTCAGCAATCCGTCTGTCGTCCTGCCGGGTACTACCGTCGGTCTCATGCCGCCGACAGTCTCACAGGGCGCCTTCCGCGTGACAGATTCAGGCTGGGAGATCTTCTCTAACCAGAATGATGCCGACACGCATACCAACGGACAGCCTTTCTATAATAATGTGACGCCGCTCTACTGGTATCAGAACGACTACTATCTGGCCTACTATGCCCAGACCCACTTGGGCAAGACCTATTCGAACTCCGTGCAGTTCACAGTGGCCAACTACCACGACCTGGCTAAGGTGATGGCTGACAAGGAGAACCACTACTTCATCGACCACAAGGACGTGGATCGTGAACCGAAGATCTACATCAACGACTATAGTGGTGACGACAATCCGCAGAACGGTCTTGACCTGTTCAAGAATCTGATGGATCTGACGTATGTCGTGAACAATGACGCAGAGGGTAACCCGAAGGTTATCAGTGGCGGAGCACTCGACGGTCACATGCCGCTCGACCTCACGCATAAGAACCAGCCGATGAAGGGTGGCCAGTATCTGGAATTCATCCTGAACACCGACTTGGAACGCGAGAGCACCACAGCCAATCCTTGGACGCCGATAGCCAACAATGATGGTGAGTGCTTCATGGGTAAACTCCATGGTGACGGCCATTATATCAGTGGCCTGAACAACTCACTGATCCATAAACTCTGCGGTGATGTCTATAACCTTGGTGTGATGGGCTCGTTCAACTCTGCCGGTGTGGCTGACACAGGTGAAGGCTATGTGGCTAACTGTTGGGTGAAGACCACAGGCACACCTGACGAAGGTGTGAAGGCAGTCTTTGGTAATCCTAATGCCGATGATGGCAGCACGCAGGTGTTCAACTGCTACTACCCGGAGACCAACGGCTATGCTGCTGGCGACGGTCTGCGCAAGATGCCGGAGAAGGCCTTCTACAATGGTGAGGTGGCCTACAACCTGAACGGTTATTATCTGCATAAGCGATATTACGACAACAATACGTCTGACATGGGTACGACGCCTCAGACCTACAACTACTTCGTCGACGGTACCGACGACAATGGTGATGCCGTTCTGACGAAGAAGGAGGGTAAGTATGGCACCGACTTCAAACAGTTCACATACGTTGAGGATCGCTATGCCGACGGTGACATCTTCTATGCCGATGGCATCATTCCTGAGACGACGAACATCCGTCAGTATGATGAGGGACTCGAGAGTTACTATTATCCCATCTGGCCCGATGACTATATCTACTTCGGACAGGTGCTGAACTATGGTCACCTGACTGACTATGAGCATCAGGATGTGCCGTCGTCCATCAACAAGAGCGATACCCGTACCCAGACCTCTCTCGGCGGCAATCGTGTCTATCGTGCGCCGGCCTACTTCCGCAGCAACAAGATGGAGGTGGCCTACTATAACCCATACGCTGTCTTTGCACAGACAAAGAAGGGTGATGCCAGCGAGATTGCTTACCAGAATATGACTGCCATCGACTTTACAGGTTATAATGACGTGTCGAAGGGCTATAAGAAGGGACTTGTCGAAAATACCGACGGTATAAAGCACTTCTTCCCGCCACTGCTTGATGACGACGGCCTGACAGGCTTCCGCAATGTCAATCTGACGCAGAACCTCCTGGCATACGCTCCAGAGGTGACAGTCAATGCGGCCACCCACGACGTGCTCGACAATTACTTTAGCGATCTTGCATGCGTAGAGGAGGCTGACGATGAGATGACTGCTGACATTGATGAATCCAACTACCGCAGAATCGCTGCCGTCTCGACATCCGACAACGAGCGCATCAAGGGTCATGTTATCTTCAAGTCGGGCGATAATTTCGTCACTGATCGTGACCACTACCTCGTCGATAAGCAGGACTTCAATGCCCCGATCGGCTACACGATGGGCGAAGGCTATCGGATGTGGTACCAGCGTACGCCTGACAACTACGTCGACGACAAGAAGGGCTGGGAAGCCGTGAGCCTGCCGTTCAGTGCCGAACTTGTCACCACGTCCGACAAGGGTGAGATTACCCACTTCTATAGTGGAAGTACCACGGGCCACGAGTACTGGCTCCGCGGGTATAAGGGCGGCTCAGTCTCCAGTACTGATGCTAACACGTTTGTGGCATCCTTCGGTAAGCCTGATGCCGGTAGCGGTTCGAAGGAGTTCGAGAACACCTTCCTCTGGGATTACTATTACAGTTTCGACGAATACCTGGATAAGAATACAGACGAGTATCAGAAGACTTACTACCGGGATGAGCATACCTATGGCGGCTATCCCTACAGTGGCGCAGGTACACCTTACATCGTCGGATTCCCAGGCAACCGTTACTATGAGTTCGACCTCAGCGGCACGTTCGTGCCTAAGTACACGCACTCAGGTATTGACCAACTCAAACCGCAGGTCATCTCCTTCGCCTCTGATAAAGGCATCACCATCGGTGTAAGTGATGACGAACTGGCACCTGTCACGGCAAATAACTACCGCTTCGTGCCGAACTATATGGGTAAGACCATAGAGGCAGGTACAGGCTATCTGCTCAATGCTGACGGTAGCAGTTTCAAGAAGAATACCGCTGACGTAGCAGCCGTTCCGTTCCGTCCGTACTTCATGGCAGCAGGCAGTGGAGCCAGAACGCGCGGTGATGTCGAACAGATTATCTTCGGCAACGATGACTCCTCTATCGGTGGCGATGAAGAGAAGGATCCGCGCGACGGTAAGATCTACGGCACGCTCAGGATATACACGAAGAAGCACGAGATTGTCGTGGAGTCGTCGCTCACCTACACCACCGACGTGCGTATTGTTACGCCTGCCGGCATCACGCTGAAGACGTTCACCATCCAGCCGGGTGAGACCATCGAGACGTTTGTTGCCAACCAAGGTGTTTACATCGTCCAGAGTGCCGATGGCCGCTATATGAAGAAACTCGCGGTGAAATGACGAGGGTATCTCTATGCTTCATCGGGATAATCCCGATGGGGCATTCCGATAATCCGGACGACTCAAAGAGATGATTCCTTATAGGGTAAAGGGATTATTCGAACGACTCGAAGAGACTATCCGGATGACGCGTTAAGATAATCCGAACAAAATCGGGTCGCACGCGTGTTAGTTAATTAAAAAATTAATAATTAAATTAATGCCCCTATAAGGGGCATATAAATAATTAAATTAATATATAATTTAAAAATTAAATAATATATATAATTTGGCTGTTTCGCCGAAAAAACGTATTTTTGCAGATAATAAGATGAACTTCGAAGGATTTGCGATATGACACAAGATATGAAGATAGTGACGATATTTCACGCTAACAACTACATGACGGCTCGTGCCTCACGAGACCATGGCTCGTGTCTCACGACATTTCTCCGACCTTTGGGCGGAGTGTGGCGTTGCAATCGTCTCATCGTAACCCTGCTCCTGACCTTATTCTTGGAAGTAAATAGTGTGTGGGGACAACATCCTTTTACGTTGACAACGGAAGACGATGTGACCAACCACACGGAAACACTTTACTGGATGGAATCTGTCGGTGCGGATGGATTTTATGCCATTCCTCACACAAATAACTCGAATGTATCCACCACCAATATGCCCAACTTGAAAGCATTGTGGTATTTTATGGATGCTGGAACTGAAAGTAACACCCAATACTATTATATTGTCAACCAAAATACTGGGTATTATCTTAAGCTTGATGGAACAATTGGAAATGATAATACAATTAAGATTGCAAGTTTTGGTTCTGGAGGAGATGCCTATAAGTTTTCAATCGGTGGCAGCGAAGGCGAATGGATTTTATACCCAAAGAGCGGAAATGGTAATTACTGGGTGAATAAGAAATCGGGTAATGTTCCTTATGAGAATAGATACCTCAAATCTAGCAACTATGGCGGTTCCCCAGACGCAAACTCCATGTGGAATTTCGTGGCAAAGAACTCTGTGGCATGGGCTCATCCTTTTACCAATTCTACCAACGAAGTAAAGCATTACTTCTATATTCACAATGCCACAACAAAAGGATCCACATTTTACATGTCCATCGACGATAATTCGGATCCATACGCTACCGTTACTTCAGATGTCGATGATGATAAAAAAGTATGGTATTTTGTGGAAGCCGCTTCGGACAATGCCATTCCTAACCTCAAGTATTATTACATTGTGAATGCCATTACTGGCAAATACTTGAAGTTTACTGGAACAGCAAACGGAAACGTGCAAGCTAGTTCATTGCGGCTTTATGAGCATGATGGGACTGAAACGGGAGAAACTGAAAACAGATTCCAATTCATGGTGTTGAATGCCATTGGAACAGGTTATAGTGCTTATTCCATCATGCCTAAATTGGAAATAAGTTATTACTATAATAAGTCCGCCAGCTTGAGCCCAGGAAATGCTAGTGAGAATACCTATACTAAGATTACCCTTAGCAACGATATGAAAATCGGTATCTACAACGATAGAGGAACGGACAATAACTATGCTCACTGGACAATAGAAGAACTATGGGCTGATCCTATAGTGACTTGTGATGAGAATGGTACTATTACAATAACCAACGGTGAAGATGATGCAGTTTTCTATTATACGACAGATGGAAGTACTCCAACAACAGGTAGCACGCAGTATAATGCCACAAACAAACCAAGTGTTAGTGAAGGTATAACGACCATCAAGGTTAGGGCAATTGGAGGCGAAAAGGGTGATTCCAGAGTGATAACTCAAACGATTGTATATGTTCAGACTTTTGCCCCTTCTACTTACGACGGAACGACTCATTACAATAAAACGACTCAAGTTCCTGAAGTGAAATTTGGTGAGACGACTATTGATCCCGAAGAATATAATGTCAGCTATAAACTGGGCGAAAATGAAGTCACAGAGTGTAAGGATGCTGGTACATATACTGTTACGATTACCGACAAGGCCGGTGGTGAATATATGGTATATGGTTCTGGAGATTTTACTATAAACAAAAAGCCAATAACCGTTACAGCTGAAGCGAAGTCAAAAACCTATGGTGAAGTAGATCCTGCATTGACTTATACCTCAGATGATCTTATCGGAGAAGATGTTTTCACTGGCTCGTTGTCTCGTGAAAATGGAGAGGATGTCGGCACTTATGCCATCAACCAGGGGACGCTGACTGCTGGCAGCAACTACAGTATCTCATATACGGGGGCCGACCTAACCATTAGCGCAAAGGCAATAACCGTTACGGCTGAAGCGAAGTCAAAGACCTATGGTGAGGCAGATCCTGTATTGACTTATACCTCAGATGATCTTGTCGGAGAAGATGTTTTCACTGGCTCGTTGTCTCGTGAAAATGGTGAGAATGTCGGCACTTATGCCATCAACCAGGGGACGCTGACTGCTGGTAACAATTACACTATCTCATATACGGGGGCTAACCTAACCATTAGTGCAAAGGCTGTAACTATCACAGCTGGCAGTGCCTCAAAAACGTATAATGGGGCGGCACTGACCGAGACAAGTTTCGACACCTCGGCATTAGAGGAAGGCGATACGCATACCTTCACCGTCGTCATGACAGCAGGAAGTACCATCACCAATGTGGGCACACAGCCTAATGTGATAGCCACAGTGGATGGCACTGCTGTGACTACAGACACTCCAACGGAGGTCGGAAACTACTTGGTTACTACTGCTGACGGTACGCTAACCATTAATGCAAAGGCTGTAACTATCACAGCCAAAGATGCCTCTCAAGTTTATAACGGCTCGGCACTGACCGAGCCCGGCTTCACTGCCTCTGCCTTAGAGGAAGGCGATATGCATACCTTCACCGTCGTCATGACAGAAGGAAGTACCATCACCAATGTGGGAACCCAGCCTAATGTGATAGCCACAGTGGATGGTGTGGCTGTGACTACCGGAGAAGAAACTGCGGTTGGCAACTACTTGGTGACCACTGTTAACGGTACACTTGAAGTAACGAATATTGTTGTTACTATTACAGCTGACAGCGAGACTAAGGTGTATGACGGCACACCGCTGACAAAGGACACTTATACCGTTGCGGGGTTACAAACAGGTCATACCATTGAGAGTGTCACCATTACTGGCAGTCAGACTGTTGCAGGCACGAGCGACAATGTACCCAGCGCAGCAGTCATCAAGAACGCCTCTAATGTGGACGTTACATCAAGTTACACCATTAAATATGTGAATGGTACACTGGAGGTGACACAGAAACCTCTGACCATCACTGCTGGTAGCGATACAAAGGTCTATGACGGCACGGCTCTTGCCAAAAACAGTTATACAAATACTGCACTTGCTACGGGCGATGTCATTGAGAGCGTTACCGTAACAGGTAGTCAGACAGTCGCTGGTACTAGTAATAACGTGCCCAGTGCAGCAGTCATCAAGAACGGAAGCAACGAGGACGTGACTGCGAGCTACAACATCACATATACTAACGGTACACTGGAGGTGACTCAGAAAGCTCTGACCATCACTGCTGACAGCGATACAAAGACTTATGATGGCACGGCTCTTACCAAAAACAGCTATACAAATACAGCACTTGCTGAGGGCGATGCCATTGAGAGTGTTACCGTAACAGGTAGTCAGACAGTTGCTGGCAGTAGCAACAATGTATCCAGTGCAGCAGTCATCAAGAACGGAAACAATGAGAATGTGACAGCGAGTTACAATATCACATATACCAACGGTACACTGGAGGTGACTCAGAAAACTCTGACCATTACCGCTGACAGCGATACAAAGACTTATGATGGCACGGCTTTGACCAAAAACAGCTATACAAATACAGCACTTGCTGAGGGCGATGCCATTGAGAGTGTTACCGTAACAGGTAGTCAGACAGTTGCTGGCAGTAGCAACAACGTACCCAGTGCAGCAGTCATCAAGAATGGCACTAATAATAACGTGACTGCGAGCTACAACATCACATATACCAACGGTACATTGGAAGTGACGGCAAAGAGCATTGGAGATGGTTCCATTCCTGCTACAGGTATTGTAATCACTATAGATGGTAGTGATGTCACAGTGCAGGATGGTGATAATACTCTTGCAGGTTCTGATTTTACAGCTTCGAAAGATGAGAATGATGTGTGGACTATCACTGGAATAAACAATTATTCGGGTTCGGCACAGGTGATAGCTTTGAACTTAGATTTCTATGACACAGGAGAAACACCTACAGCTACTGATGAGGATGTAAAAGACGTGGCACCTTACCAAGCTCCTAAGAATATGGTGATAACGGGAAAGAGCGTTTATCTCGTGACGGGTGTTACTGAAAACGCAGTGGATCTGCTGAAGATAGACTATGCACCAGAGGGTGTGCCTGTATTGTTGTTGGATGACTTGGATGGAACTCCAAATGCTAATGGTGCAATTAATAACAGGATCACCGTATCAGAATTCACGCCTACTACACCAGCAGACGTCAGTTCAAATATATTGAAAAAAGTAACGGGAACAGGTGGCATGGAAGTAGGCTTCGGTCAGGTTTATATGTTCTACAAAGGAAGGTTCGTACTTACCTCTGATGGTACTTTGCCAACAGGCACTTACTATTTCGACAACCCGAATCCCCTAAGCAGTACGTCAGGTGCCCGACTGCGCATTGTCGTTGGTAGGACTACCGACATTGATGATGTACAATTCACAATTCACAGTTCACAATTGGATGAAGTCTGGTACACCATCGACGGTCGTCGCCTCAATGGCAAACCCACAAAGAAGGGCCTTTACATCAAGCGCTCGGCAGATGGTCAGAAGGGCAGCGTAACAGTGATTAAGTAAGAGCATAAATTATACGAATTGCACTAATGATAATAGATATGATTCACAATATGACACATAAGATGAACATTGGAAATAACATACGAAACCTCTTCCTACTGCTAGTACTCTTCATGGGTATGGCCAGTGGGGCGTGGGCGGAACAGAGTCTTGGAACAAAAAATGGCGTAACTGTTTATGTTGATATAACTCCAAGTGGTGGAGGTACGGTCAGTCTGACAAGTGTAGGTGATATCTCTGATGGCAAGCGTAGAGTCACCATATCTGTGTCGCCTAACGCTGGCTACATAGTTTCCAAGAGTTCAATCACTGCAGTACCTCTTAATGTCATCTCTCCTGCCCCAGCCCGTGCCCCTCAACGCACCCCAGGCTTGATGGATGAACTCACAACTAATGGCAGTGGCTATTCGTATTATTTTGATTTACCGTCAATGTATAATGGCGCTTATGTCACGGTTGCATTCTCTCAACTAACGCCTATTACCTCATTGTCGGAAATTACCAGCAGTACTGGGAATTACATCATTACTGGTGACATCACTGGTGGCGAAACGGGAGTATCTGCTTTTTCTGGTACGTTGACAGCCCAGGCAAAAGCTGATGGGACATACCCTGTTATCAGTGGTATTTCTAAGCCGCTCTTTACCACTGCCACTGATGCAATCATCAGTAATCTCATATTCAAGGGCATCACTGTTACTGGCAGTGATAATGTCGGTGCCATCTGTGGCACAGCCAATGGCACTACCCGTATCTATAACTGCGGAATACTGCCAACAAAAGTTTTACGAGAGGACGCAAAAGACAAAAAGAAAATTACTGGCTTCAGTGGAAGTTCAGTTGGTGGTAGTGGAAACGTTGGTGGTTTAGTAGGAAAACTTGATGGTAACGCCCGAGTCATCAACAGCTTTAGTTATGCTACAATAACAGGCGGTAGTGTAGTGGCGGGCATCGTGGGTAATATTGGCTACGAAGAAAATACTTCCATCACTCAGGACGATGTTGACTCAAAACCTATGGTGGTGAACTGTATGTTCTATGGTGACATCACAGGCGGTACCTCTATTTCTCCTGTTTATGGAGGTGCAGATGGCGCAATGATCAAGAATGATGCCGTAAATGGCGTTAATCCTTATTGTTATTATCGCGGAAATGCCACTTTTGATAACAGTTACAATGACATTAAGTATTATAAGCGCTCTTGGCCCGCTGAGGAGGAATATCTAACCCGCTTCGAATATTACAGAAGCATATTAAATAGTAATCGTCAACTATGCACATACTGGGTAACAGACAAGGAGGTGTCTAACCAGACATCTGCTGATACTGCGCTTATAGCCAAGTGGGTGCTCGACCCTAGTATCGCACCTTATCCTGTTTTGAAGAAATGGGGCTATTATCCCTCTGTCATCAATCCTGATCCGAACAAGACTTGGGATCCAGAGGCAAATAACTATGTTGGTGGCTGGCAGACTCGTTCGTCGGCTGCCGCCTATCGTGGTAAGAGTTTTACCCAAAAGTTAAGTGTCACTGTTAATCCCGGTAGTAAGGCCGCCAGTGGAATTGGCTCTAAAACCATATCTCTGATCATTACTGATATGGATACTCCAAACCACGATTATGGTTACTACAAGGTGCAATTGCCATATTACAACGAGGTGTTTGGCGATCCCACAGCAGATCCAACTACGGAGTGGGACAAGCGTTATGGTGGAAACTATAAGGCCAATGTTGTCACTGGTTGGAAGATAACTAGTATTCCTGGAGGTGTAACTGGTGTTACCAATTCAACAGGTAAAGATGCTAATGGCGTTGCCTTTGATCATACTTTCATAGAGGATTGGGAAAGCGGATATAATTTTGCAGACCGCTATTGTACTAATAAAGATCTCTATAGTGTAAGCAAGCGTGTTTTCGCCCAAGGTGGTTTCTTTTATGTGCCAGAAGGTGTTACGTCAATCACCATCGAGGCCTATTGGGGCAAGGCTGTCTATTTGCACAACACAGGACACTATATTGATCGTGTGAACGTTACTAACCAAACAGCAGATGGAAACCGTAAACTGGGCAATCCTTTCGAGCCGTCTGGCACTTTGTCTACAGCCTTTCAGAATCAGACTGTATATGATGATTGGCAGAACGCTGTCAAAGCCCTTGATAAGGCAGGATCTGGAAACAATCCAACACTCAGTCTTACTGTTTACGATCAGGCAATAGTACTGTTAAGTAACCATCAGTTGAGAAACGAAAATGGTGCTGTAGGTACCAAAATAACGAGCAGTAATGATTGGTTCCCATACACAATCATGAGCATAGATCAGGATATGGATAATGAACCTGACTATTGTTTCGAGTTCCAGTTTCGAAAAGAATGGAACCGTGACGGTATCCAGCCCATCCGTTTCGACTTTCTCCCAGTTCCTGAATTAGGTATGGCTGTTCGCCACGATAAGGAGCAGAACACTATAGGTATCTTTATCCCACAGGGACATTTCGAAATCACTGAAACATCTTTTATGCATCTCACCCAGTTCGAATACGATGGTAATAAGGACAATAATACAATTACTCAGAAAAAAGTTCCTGCTCCGATAATCCTTAATGGAGGTCACTTTGACCAAATAGTGGTTCGCTATACTCCATTCAACAATATTCAGTATTTCCTTATGGGAGGTCATTTCCGAATGTTGCGTTTTGCTCCTGGTGCCCATGCCAACAAAAAAAACTTCCCATATATACGCCTTTGCGCTGTCAATGCTATTGGTGGCGAATATCCAGAATTCTACCTATCAGGAATATATCGGCCTGACCTCGATCCTGCCAGTCAGAGTGATTTTAATCAAGGAAATCCACATTGCTACACAAATGGAGGCTATTTTGGTATTATGGCTGGTGGAGGATATGATAAGATTCTTGGTAATGTCACTTTCAAAATTGATCATTCTGTCATCGATGAGTTCTATGGTGGCGGCATCAATGGAACTAGACCTGTGGGGGGGAATATCAATGTCACCATTGACCATAGTTTGGTGACCAAGTACTGTGGAGGACCCAAGGTTGGTCTAATGGATAATCAAACAGTCACTACTTATGCAACTGGAACTACGTTTACCAAATACTTTGGTGGAGGAAACGGTGGAACCAGCTTCTATCGTGATGGTGTACGAGATGGCAATGACTGGGCTATGCCTGCACAGACCGCTGCCGGTTGGAAAGATTTTGGTTATGGTACATTCAACCCCCTTAATACTATTTCGGGAGTTGCTAAATCATACGAAGGGCCAGGAGAGAATAGTGATAACAAAGGCTATCATGCACAATTTGAGTTTGAATGTTTTGTGGAGTCTAATGGCATAGGGGCAAAGCCAACGTTACGTACATACCGTCACTGGGCTCAATTTGGTTCCACTTCAACGGGTAATACCACAAGTTTTCTTGATGGTTGCACTATTGAAGAGGATTTCTATGGAGGTGGAAATCTTGGCAACGTTAATGGTACAGTCACCTCCACACTCAAAGACTGTACCGTAAAGGGCAATGCCTTCGGTGGCGGCTATTCTGGAAATATTGAACCATTCCGCATTCATGATAAAAATGCGACAAAATTCCCTTATATTGACGATGCAGGTGTGATGCAGAGAGGAAATGGCGAGTTCGATTATGTAAAGAATACTGATGGCTCTGATCGATATTATACGTGGTGTTACCGTAAATCGGATACAGAATTTTATCCTGAAGGGGTGGTTATTCCATCTGATGCTAGCACTGACACGAATCTAAAGTCTACTTTTGAATATCCCAAAAATAGCAATAAATGGTATGTTCTCACCACAGTCTCTCTTGAAGGACTAGGTGCAGTATCAGGTAACACTTCCCTGACGATTAGTGGTTCTACAGAAGTTAAAGGTAGTGTTTATGGGGGCGGTAATGAAAGTACTGTCAATGGTAACACAAACGTATATCTTAAGAACAATGCTCACGTAGATGGCAATGTCTTTGGCGGTGGTAACGAGGCCCCTGTCGGTGGAAGCACGACGGTGAACATAGAGGAATAGATGTAAGACGGAAGACGGAATAAAGAATAAGAATATATAATATGGATGTAGCATTTCTTTTAGACAAGTATTTCAGGGGAGCGAAGAAAGTCTCGATAGACGTGTTTGATGCCCAGACATTAAACACTGTCTATAAGGATGTCATCAATGCTATGACATCCCACTTCGAGATAGAAATCAGCGTCCTTCAGGCTCTGAGTTATTGTCTTTACGAAATGATGGACAACGTCCATATCCACTCTGGCAAACCATTGGGTACTGCGATGACCTATTATGATGGCCTTCATCACACGCTTTGCATACTGATTGCTGATGACGGAATGGGCATTAAAGCGTCACTGTCAGAGAACGAGAAATATAAGAATGTAACTGAGGCTGAAGCCCTTAGATTGTGTCTGGAAGACCAGATTACTGACGGTAAAGGTATGGGATTTGGACTATACACGACGTCGAGGCTTGTGGACAATATCGGCAAGAAGTTTATCCTACATTCGGGTAGTCATAAGTTGATTGTAGAAGACGGGAAAACCTCAGTTGTTGAAAATGGTTATTGGCAGGGAACACTTCTTTATATGGAGATAGGCACTGCTGTTGAGATAGATCCAGGTCAGGTGGTTGACCATCGGACTGATGTGGAGGAAGAATATAATGAGAGTTTTATTGGTACAGAAGAATTGGATTCATTATGGTACGACACACAGTCAATCTTTAATTCGACAGTCTTTGAGTTCTCAAAATACGGAACAGATTTCGGGACGCGCGACATGGGGCAGAAACTGCGTCAAAAGTTGCTGGCACTCATTAAGGGCGATAATAAGGTCATCTTTGACTTTACTGGTGTCGAAGTGGTGTCTAACTCATTTGCTGATGAGTGCATAGCAAAACTGCTTCATGAGATGTCGCTTGAGGAACTGAAACGCCATACGACTTTTCGAGGTCTGAATCCGTTGGCAGAGCGTAGCGTGCTGGTGGCCCTGCAACGCAGGTACAATGTAATTAAAAACGAACAACAGAACAAGATATGATACAAGATAGGAACTACACCTTTGGGAAAGCCCTCCGGGCTGTGCTCGTGGTGGCAATGATGTCGCTTATGGGCGGTAATACTTTGGCACAAGGGTCAAGTACAGGCACAGGCGTTGTTGTCAAAGGCAATGTCTATGGCGGCGGAAACGCTGCCGACGTAGGAGCCGATGCTACGGTGAACATCAGCGCTGGAACGATAGGAGAAAGTACAGTAGATGATGAGCACGGAAACGTGTTTGGTGGTGGTAAAGGCCAGGTCACCATTG
Organism: Prevotella sp.; assembly: GCA_017551005.1. Lineage (GTDB taxonomy): Bacteria > Bacteroidota > Bacteroidia > Bacteroidales > Bacteroidaceae > Prevotella. Next base: position 31,011 of record JAFZNI010000339.1, on the reverse strand, counting down.
TTGTTGGCAAGGTGGAAGTGAATATCGGAAAGAAAGTTGTCGTAGAGAATAATGTTCCCACTGTCACATACCCTGATAAAGGCAATGTAATGGGTAACGTTTATGGCGGTAGTGCCCTTGGTGCTGTGAATGCCACGAAGGCAAATGATTGGGATAAAGATCATCTCGATAGAATTAGTGCTACTTCTGGCAAAACCACTGAAGTGAATATCTATACCGGTACTGTGAATGGCAATGTCTATGGTGGAGGCCGTGGCGCATTAGCTAAAGGAACAGAAGGGCAAACAGACTATGAGGCTCCCGTTGCTGCAAGGTCATTTGGAACTGTTACTGTGAAGATTGGAGATGTAACTGTGGACAAGACTCTTAAAGTTGAAGGTAGTGTCTATGGTGGCAGTGATGTGAATGGTATATTGGAAAGCGATGTTTCAGTTGATGTCGTTCGTGGAACTATCGGTAAATCAACCACAGAAGGCGAAAATACTACTATTGAGGGGGGTAATGTGCATGGCGGCGGCTATGGACAGCCTACGCTGGTGAAAGGCGATGTGACGGTAAACATTGGTGAGAGGACTGGAACATCACCGGATTACACTTATTCAGGTGCTGCCACAATTCTTGGTGATGTCTATGGCGGCTCTGCAAAGGGTAATGTGAATGCCATTTGGAATGACAGTGAAGGAAAGTGTGAAGTCACTCCGTTTACAGGTACTCCTACTAGTAAGACTATGATGGAGACCAAGGTGAACCTTTATGGCGGCACTGTAAATGGTGATGTTTATGGCGGTGGCCTGGGTGATAATACAACTGATGCCGAGATAGCAGCCAATGTATATGGCCCTGTCACGGTGACTGTTGAAGGCGGTACAGCCCGAAATGTGTTCGGTTGTAACAACCTCTATGGTTCGCCGCAGCAGGACGTGGTAGTAAATATAGATGGTGGATCTATCAGTGTGGATGTCTTTGGTGGTGGCCATGAGGCAGATGCCTTGAAACAAATCACTGTGAATGTGACGGGCGGTACTGTGACTGGCGATGTCTATGGTGGCGGTGCTTTGGCCAGCACGAATACTGCAAATTGGGATGCTACAAATAGCAAATTATTGTATTTCGCTGTAGAGGGTCTAACAGATGAGACTTCATCGGTCACAGGATACTATACCTTATCCAACGGTGTTTACACCTTGATTACAGATAAGAATGCTAAAGCCGCATCAGGGACAACATATTATGCACTTTATAACACCACCGTTAATCTGACTGGTGGTATTATCGGTAATGCCTATGGTGGCGGTCTGGGTGATGCTGACACCCCTGCATACGTCTATGGCGACGTAAAAGTAAATGTCAACGGTACAGCATTTACCCAAACGAATGAAAGTTATAAAAATGCCGACGAATCGTTGATTCCCAAGACTGGACGCGTATTTGGTTGTAACAACATCAACGGTTCACCGAAGAGTAACGTCACGGTGCATGTCTTTAAGACGGTTGGCCTAAAAGAAGACGGAACCATAAACAATGATAAGCCAGATAATTCAAGCGTTACAGAGCCAGAGTTGCGTAAATATGAGTTGGCAGCCGTCTATGGCGGTGGTAACTTAGCACCATACGAGCCGGTAAAAGCAGAAAGTGAATCGACTGCCGACACCGATGACAGTTATGATGACACCATCGCTTCGACGGAAGTGATTGTCGACGGTTGTAATCTGACCAGCATTAAGCAGGTCTATGGTGGCGGTAATGCTGCCTCTACACCTGCCACCAAGGTCACCATTAACGGTTCGTATGAGATTGAAGAAGTGTTTGGCGGCGGTAATGGTAAAGACAAGATTTCATCGAGTACAAACAACCCCGGTGCCCATGTAGGTTTCAAGGCATATACAACCGATGAAGAGAAGGCCACGAGCAAATATGGTTATGGTGTGGCCAGGGTGAACATCGATGGAGGTATCATCCATTCGGTCTATGGCGGCAGCAACACGAAAGGAAATGTCCGCAAGGTGGCCGTTGCCATGCTTGACCAGACTTCCGAGGAGGACTGCTTTGAGGTGGATGAGGCTTACGGTGGCGGTAAGAGTGCCGAGATGGATGGTAAGGCCATCCTGAGTTTAGGCTGTATTCCCGGAGTCGGCTCCGTCTATGGCGGTGCGAGGGCAGCATCGGTTCACAACGACGTGGTGCTGACCATCACAAACGGCACTTATACCAATGTGTTTGGTGGAAACAACGAGAAAGGTACTATCGAAGGCTCTATCACTGTCAATATTGAAGAGACAGGCTGTCGTCCTATCCATATTACTAACCTCTATGGTGGCGGTAATCTGGCTCCATATACAACACCAAACGGAAAGGATGGCCCGACCATTAATGTAAGGTCGTGTACCAGCATTGACAATGTGTTTGGTGGTGGCTATGGTTCTTCTGCTATAGTGACAGGCGACACACACGTAAATATCAACATGGTGAAAGGCCGTTGGGCTGGACAAACCGTATATGGTGAGACTGTTTTAGATCAATTGGGTACTATTGGCCATGTCTATGGTGGTGGCTATGGTGCTAATGTTGAAGGTGACACCTATGTGAACATTGGTACAGCAGGAACTGTTGATTTTGTCACGGAGCCCACTTATCTTGGATCAGGGAAATATACTTATAATTCGACAACAAAACTTTATGAAGGCGTAACCGTGGAAGGTGCCAACATCACTGGCGATGTCTTTGGCGGTGGCTTCGGTGCTGAAACAAACGTAACGGGAACGGCATACGTAAATATCGGTGAGAAGGTGGAAACAACTTCAGGCGAGAATACGACTATCACATACGTTGCTCACGATGCTTCTACAACTGGTAATTTTGGCGGCGATATCTATGGCGGCTCGGCCCTTGGTACGGTCAATAACACTCAGGTGAACCTTTATGCAGGTAAGGTGAGCGGAAATGTGTTTGGTGGCGGCATGGGACAGTTGGCCAAACCAGCCGACAACTCTGACCCTGAACATCCTGTTCCTGCTGTGGAAGCACAGAGCGCAACCATTACAAACAAGGCTGAAGTGAACCTGTATGAGGCAAACGCAAATGCTATCTACGGCGGCTGTAATGCAAATGGTACGGCTGGTACTACCAAGGTGACGCTCATTGGTGGCCAAGTGGGTACTACGACAACCTCTGCCAATGTGTTTGGCGGTGGATTCGGTCATAACACCTATGTAAGTGGCGACGTATTGGTCAATGTAGGCGAGAGCAACCAGACCACCGGTGGCACAACCATTTATGGCGATATCTATGGCGGCAGTGCCCAGGGATATGTGAATGCCGAGATGGTATCGACAACAAGTGGAGGAAATACTACCACGAGCATCCAATACAATAGCAGCAATACAACAACCGTCAACCTGAATAAGGGTATTATCTATGGTGATGCCTACGGTGGCGGATTGGGACAGAAGAAGGGCTTCAATAATGCTACGAGTGATGTTGCAGCAGAGGTCGGTGGTGATGTATTTGTGAATGTGAATGGTGCAGCCTTCAAAATCAGTAATTATGATGATGCAGGATATACCGATGTAGTGAAAAGCGGTCGTGTGTTCGGCTGTAACAACCTGTATGGCTCACCCAAGGGCAACGTGACGGTGACAGTCAACAAGACGGTTGGTCTTGACGGTTCTGGCCAACTGAAGACAACCCACACAAAGGGTGAATATGAAATTGCCGCAGTCTATGGCGGTGGTAATTTGGCTGACTATACTGCTGCGACTGGCAAGAAGACAAATGTCATCATTAACGGATGTGAAGATACCAGCATCCAGTATGTCTATGGCGGTGGTAATGCGGCAGCCGTTCCCGAGACCGATGTGGATATCAATGAAGCATTCGAGTTAGGATATGTGTTCGGCGGCGGTAACGGTAAGGATAAGTATAAGGATGATAATGGTTGGGAGACCAACCCTGGTGCCAATGTCAATGGCAATGTTAACACCATATTGGCTGGCGGTACTATCCATGAAGCATTTGGTGGTAGTAATGAGAAGGGTGCAATCTCCGGCTCTGTTTCTATTACTACTGACACTAACCCAGATTGTGATCTGAGTTTAGGTAAACTATATGGTGCCGGAAAGAATGCCGATATCGAGGGAGACCTGATTATGACCCTTGGCTGTATGCCTGGTGACGAGAATCCGACAGAAGAGGTCTATGGCGGTGCAGAGAATGCCAACGTGAAAGGTAACGTGGAACTGACCATCACCAGTGGAACTTTCCGTAAGGTGTTCGGTGGCAACAACACCAGCGGTGCCATCTTCGGTCATATTAAACTGAACATCGAGGAAACCGGCTGCCGTCCCATAAAGATTGACGAACTCTATCTCGGTGGATTCAATGCTCCTTACTCGGTTTATGGATACTATGAGGATGGAACAATCTCAGGAACAGACAAGCCTCTCTACAAGCCCATAGAATCAGCAAGTGATAATACTCATACAGCCAAATATTTTGGTAATGGAACCAGTACCGACCATACAAAGGCTCCATACGATGATCCTGAACTCAACATCATCTCTTGTACTCGTATAGGTAAGGTGTTCGGCGGTGGATTGGGTACTGACGCTGTGATTTATGGTAACCCCGTTGTGAATATCAACCAGATTTACGGTATAAAGGCAGATGGTAGTGGCGGTTACACTGCTAAGGCAACAACGCTTGGTGAAATAGGCGGCCAATATACTCTGGATGGCGAAACTGTCGATGGCGGTGTGTTTGGCGGAGGAAACCAGGCTCCGGTTGTAGGTAATACCACTATTAACATCGGAACAAAGGCGAAAGTTGAAATGATTTCGTTAGCGAAGGTACATGCTGTGGAGGGCGATCCTGAATATGTAGTTAATACAGCAGCAGATCAACAACCGATGGTTTACCAAAAAGAGACAGTACTGGGTGCCAACATCACGGGCAACGTCTATGGCGGTGGTAACCAGGCAGAAATTACGGGTAATACTTTGGTTAATATTTGTACGGAGGATGGTACAACAAGTGTCGCAGAAGGAACAGCCAAAGTAACGATAGCAGGTGACGTATTCGGTGCCGGTAAGGGTTTGGATACAGATGTGAAGTCTGCTCTGGTTAAGGGTAATAGCTACGTCTACATGGGCGGTGGCTGGGTGAAAGCAACCATCTATGGCGGTGGTGAACTGTCCAGTGTGGGTGACTTTACCTACGATACCGATAATATAATCACGGGTATCAATAACGAAACAACGAATAGTACAACAAACGAGAAAGAGGCTCCTACGGGAACTGCTACCGTTAATATCTTTGCTGGAAAGGTTGGGCCTGATAATATGACGATGCCGACGTTCGATGGTCACGTGTTCGGTGCAGGTAAGGGTATTACGGGTGCGACTTCTGGAACAGACGGCAATGCCTTAATTCCAAAATTGAACTTCGTGAACAAGACCGAAGTCACCATCAGCGGCACAGCCTTTGTCATGGGTTCTGTCTATGGTGGCAGTGAGAACGGTCATGTGCGTGGAAATACGCTTGTGAATATTCAAGGTGGACAGATAGGTTGCGGACAAGGTGAGACAGCCGCTTATGCTGAATCTGCATTCATCAATCCTACCGATCCCGATACTCCTGTGACTACTACTAATGCTCTCAAGGCATGTGCTTCTTGGCAGTATGACACGGAAGGCAAACCTTACGATCCTTTCCATGGAACTGATGGATATAACTCGGAGGGTGGTGCTACAGTTGCAGATGCCAACGACGGACATACCTTCTATGGTAACGTCTTCGGTGGTGGTTCTGGCTACTTCCCGTACGCTGCAGGCAAATGGCTCGAGTCTGCTGGTTCTGTAGGGGGTAATACTGTGGTAAACATCTCCGCTGGTCATATCCTCTCCAGTGTCTATGGCGGTAATGAAATGACCAATGTGGAGGGCAGTTGTACTATCAACATGTCGGGTGGTACCGTTGGTGTGCCGCGTACTAAGACACAGATTGAGAATCATCCTGTTATCGGTAACCTCTTCGGTGCCGGTAAGGGAGACAAGCGTGTACTCTTCAATACTTTGACAAATGTGGCCAGTACCAGTGTCAACATTACGGGCGGTATTGTCTATGGCTCTGTATTCGGTGGCGGTGAGGATGGTCACATACTTGGTGATGCTACGACGAAGATCGAAGAAGACAAAGCCAACAATAAGACCATCACAATTGGTACTACTGGAGAGTCGGGTGCCGACGGTAATGTCTTCGGTGGAGGACGTGGTTCTGTCACGTCACTGACGGCAGGTGTGGTAAGAGGTAATGTCGGCCTCACTATCAAGAGCGGTACCATATTGGGCTCCGTCTATGGTGGCGGACGCTTGGCTGCAGTTGGTACATACTTAGTTAAAACTGACAATTCCAACTATGGTAAGTTGCTGGATGATGATGCCACCAAACATGGTAACATCACCGTTACCGTCAATGACGGAACCATCGGAACCGCAAGTTCAACGGGTATTAGTGGTAATATCTATGGCGGTAGTAAGGGTACGACAACAGACTTCAGACTGGGCATCGCCAGGTCTACGACTATCAATATGACCGGTGGTATAGCATACGCCAGCGTCTATGGCGGTGGTGAGTTGGCTCAGGTAGTGGGTAGTCATACTGCTAAGAATGACAAGAACGAAAATATCTCGGTTGGTACAGAGATTAACATCAGTGGTGGTTTCATTGGTATCTCAGGTCAAGGTCGTGATATATGGGGCAATGTCTATGGCGGTGGTAAAGGTAATACAACCCAGCCAGAGGCAGGCCTTATCAAGACGAATACCTTGATCAAGATTGAAAACGGCATTTCTGGCTCTACGACAACCACACCTACTATATACCATAATATATATGGTGGCGGTGCTTATGGTTCAGTGGGTACTATCACTTATGGCTCTGCAACTTATATTCCGGGAAAGACTGATGCAGTTTCGAACATGCCTACCGAATGGGCAGAAAATACTGGTAAGGCAGAGGTTTATGTCTATGGTGGTACCATCGGTGTGAATGGTAAAGAGAACGGAATGGTGTTCGGCTCGTCACGTGGTGATGTGGATACTCCAGGAACTGACGGTGTTGATCCTAATGACCATCTGGCTTGGGTATATAATACCAATGTCGTTATTGGCGGCGAAGGAAAGAATCCGTCCATTAAGGGTTCTGTCTATGGTAGTGGTGAAAACGGACATGTATTTAATAACACAAATGTAGAGATTCATAATGGTACCATCGGTATTACAACAAACGATGACTTAGGCGGTCCAAATTACCGCCTGCGTGGTAATGTCTATGGCGGCGGTTGTGGTGAGGATTACTATCCCAATACAGAAGATTTCAACCCGCTGGCAGGTATCGTGCTTGGTACGGCTAACGTGACGATAGATGGTGGACAAGTTGTTCACAATGTCTATGGTGCTGGTGCCTTAGGTTCAGCTGGCGGTAAGACGACTGTTACTATCAGTGACGATGCCATCATCGGAGTAAATGGTAGTGCTGGCGGTAGTGTCTTTGGTGCAGCCCGTGGTAAGGAAGGCGTCACCATAGTCGGCTCTAATTTGGCCAACTCTCTTGAGACAGAGGTGAAGATTCAAGGACATTCTACAGATAACACCAAGCCTGGCGCACAGATCTGGGGTAGCGTCTATGGCGGCGGTGAGGCCGGTAATGTCAAACAAAACGTGAAAGTCTCTATGACTGGCGGTGTCGTTGCCAAGGATGTTTATGGCGGTGGTGCACTGGCCGATACTCAGACCAGCAATTGGAATACGACAACTGATGATTGGGCAGATGGCAAAGTGGATTCTGACGGCAAGACGACCTACAAGACTACGGTCAATCTCCTTGGCGGTATCATTAATGGTGATGCATACGGTGGCGGCCTGGGACGAATGGAAGTGAAATCAGGTGAAACGGTTACGACAGAAGGTATTGAAGCAAAGGTCTATGGTGATGTGAACGTGAATCTTGGCAGTTCTGAAAATGGGTCATCTGCTACTGCTTTCTGGATAGACCATTACGAAGATAACTCTGAGACTACTATTAATGAATCAACCATTGTGAAGAGCGGTCGTGTATTTGGCTGTAACAATCTGAATGGCTCTCCTTTAGGCAATGTGACGGTAACAGTCTGGAAGACGGTAGCCGGAAGTAATACAAGAACGCCTGCTGGTACTGACGGGAAGGCTCCAATGACAGTCTCAAATTCTACTGATTATGAGGTGGCCGCTGTGTATGGTGGCGGAAACTTGGCTGACTATACAGCAACAGGCAAAAAGACACATGTCGTCATCAATGGTTGTAGTGATACAAGTATTGAGTATGTCTATGGCGGTGGTAATGCTGCTGCCGTTCGTGAGACCGATGTAGATATCAATGCTGCATATGAAATAGCCTATGTGTTTGGCGGTGGTAACGGTAAAGACCCATACACGCTGGACGGTACTACATGGATTGCCAATCCCGGCGCCAATGTCAGTGGAGATGCTAACACCGTGTTGGCTGGCGGTACTATCCATGAAGCTTTCGGCGGTAGTAATGAGAAGGGTACAATCTCCGGCTCTGTTTCTATAACTACTGACACTAACCCTGACTGCGCTCTAAGATTAGGTAAATTATATGGTGCCGGTAAGAATGCCGATATCGAGGGAGACCTGATTGTGACCCTTGGCTGTATGCCTGGTGACGAGAATCCAACAGAAGAGGTCTATGGTGGTGCCGAGAATGCCAACGTGAAAGGTGACGTGGAGCTTACCATTACGAGTGGAACCTTCCGTAAGGTGTTTGGCGGCAACAACACCAGTGGTGCCATCTTCGGCCATATCAAACTGAACATCGAGGAAACCGGCTGCCGTCCCATTAAGATTGACGAACTCTATCTTGGTGGCTACAATGCTCCATATTCCGTATATGGCTATTATCAGGATGGGACTATCGACGGAACAGATAAGCCCAAATATGTTGCAAGACAATCAGCAAGTGATACTCATACAGCTGTTTACTTTGGTGATAACTCTGAGAATGACCACACAAAGGCTCCATACGCTGATCCCGAGTTGAACATCATCTCCTGTACTCGAATCGGTAAGGTGTTCGGCGGTGGTTTGGGTTCTACCGCTGTGATCTATGGTAACCCAATAGTGAACATCAACCAGATATATGGTATAATGTCTGATGGTAACGGTGGTTATACTGCTAAGGCAACAACGCTTGGTGAAATAGGCGGCCAATATACCCTGGATGGTGAAACCGTCGATGGCGGTGTGTTTGGCGGTGGTAACCAGGCTTCGGTCATCGGAAATACGACGGTGAATATAGGTACCTTAACAGAAGTGGCTCCTATAACAACACCAGTAGGACAAACGGCTAATGATAACAACCGTTACAACGTATTAGGTGCCAACATCGTTAGCAACGTCTATGGTGGTGGTCAGTTGGCTGATGTGGGTCAATATGATGTGGATAATGACCATGTAGATGTGGCTGGAAACACTTATGTGAACATCGGTGCGAAGTACAACACGACGTGGGAAAGTGTTGCTGAAGGAACTTCCAAGGTGCTCATCGCTGGTAATGTGTTCGGCGGTGGCGAAGGTGAAGCAGCAGAGAGTGGTGCAGGCGCATTCAAATGCGCTAAAGCCATCGTGACTGGCGAAACCAATATCCACATTGGTAACGGCACAGTAAACGGTACCGTCTATGGTGGCGGTGAGGTTGGCCGCGTAGAAGGGAATTCTGTGGTAGCGGTAGGAATTGGAGCAGGTAATACGACACCTGCAAGTGCTCCTATCATCTTAGGCGATGTGTTTGGTGCCGGTAAGGGTAAGAAGACACATGGCTACTCAGCCTTGCTGCGCGGTAATCCTACGGTTACGATTGAGGGCGATGCCAAGGTAAGAGGCAGCGTCTATGGCGGTGGTGAGATTGCTTCGGTAGGCAAATATAATGTAAAGAAGGGAGATAATAACCCCGTAGGCGCACCTGATGATGTACTGGTAGGAATGCCGTATTCTTTGGCTAATAGTGGCAGTGGATATTGTACCGTCATCGTACAAGGTAATGCAGAAATTGGACCGGAAACCGAGATGCAAATGAAGAAGGTTGGTGGTCCTGATGACACGGGTCACGTCTTTGGTGCCGGTAAGGGTGTACTGCCTTATGATGGTTACGGAGTGACGGCTGATGATTGGATATCGGATCCTTGGCGCGTAAGTATTAACGACCAAAAGGATATCTTTAATTCTACTAATTACACGAATTACGAAAAAGAATACTTTAAGTATATTGAGACGCTGGCTTTGGCCACCGAGACTAATGTAACTATTGGTGGAAACGCCTTTGTCAAGGGTTCTGTCTATGGTGGTAGCATGAATGGTCACGTGCAGCACGATACACACGTAAACATTGCAGGTGGTCAGATAGGCCAAGGTGCAGGTGTGACGAAGGGACGCTATTCGACTGAGGATTGGGCTTCAACATCACTCGCAGAGTGTCCACACTGGGACTATGATGCAAGTAGTGGTGCACCTTATGACCCGTTGGCTACAACGAGCGGTAATTACGATTACGGAAACTATGGTTTTGTTCCAGCAGTTGACCGTAAGATTGATTCAGATGGAGGTCGGCCCGAAGCCAAGGACGGCCATACCTACTACGGCAACGTGTTTGGCGGCGGTAGTGGTTCTATTCCATATGCACCGGGCCTGTGGCACCGAGGAGCAGGTTCAGTGGGTGGCGACACTTATGTGACTATTACTGGAGGACATATCCTGACTTCTGTCTATGGCGGTAACGAGCATACCGATGTGGGTACGTACGAAAAGGATGAAAATGGTCAGCCTACGACAACACCAGCGGCAAATAATGCAAGAGGTAAGTGTACCGTCAATATGACGGGCGGTACCGTCGGTGTGCCTCGCACGGATACAGAAAAACAAGAACACCCTGTTGTCGGTAACATCTTCGGTGCCGGTAAGGGTGACCAGCGCATCTTCTTCAATACCTGGACAAACGTTATCAATACCGAAGTCAACATTTCGGGTGATGCCCATATCTTTGGCTCCATCTTTGGCGGTGGTGAGGATGGCCACGTCATAGGCGATGCTGAGACGAATATCGGTAATGTAACAATAAAGACCGGTAAGAATAGTGGTGTTGAGATAACCAAAGATGTCGAAAATAACGGATTGATTATTGGTACCACGGGAACATCATATAACGACGGTAACGTGTTTGGTGGAGGTCGTGGATTCAGTGGTGAAGCACAGACTGCTGGTACGGTCGGTGGAAATGCCCGAGTGAATATCAATGCCGGTAGTGTGTATGGTAGTGTTTATGGTGGTGGTCGTCTGGCCTCTGTGGGAACCATGTTTGAATTCCCAACGAAGGAAAATGGAGGACCCAATCCTGCATACGGTCAGTTCAAGGAAGATAGTGGTAGTAATACCTATGGACATGTCACCATTAATATCAGCGGTGGTACCATTGGTAAAGATTACTCTACTACTACTCCTTTACCAGACGGTATAGAGCATAGCGGAAACGTCTTCGGTGGTTCGATGGGACGTTTGAACCTTTTGAATGGCACACGTAACCCCATCTGGCCTAAGATGGCTCAGGTAAAGGAGACTAACGTCAATATCTATGGCACGGCAGTAGTTCGCAGAAGCGTCTATGGCGGTGGTGAGTTAGGTACGGTTCGTGAAAATGCATACGTGACGATAGGCGGTTATAAGACTGCTGATGCAGATAACGATGGTAACGTAGCAGTTACCTCATCGAATTCTGATTCTCCAACCGTAATGCGCGATGTCTATGGTGGCGGTTACGGAAGTGAAGACATGAACTATACCATCTTCACGATTCCGGAACTCAAATCAGCAACTGCTGATCCAACTAATCCTGCAAGCTACGAGTCTCATACTTATGCCTTTACACCAATGCAGTTTGCAGGCTGTGTGGGTAAGAATACATACGTCAACATCGCCGGTGGCTATATCAGAAAGAGCGTCTATGGCGGTGGTGAGATGGCCTCTGTGGGTGTCATTGACTATAGGGCTTCAACAACGAAACCCACTGCTGACGAAGTGACAATCGGCCCGATAGATGGCACAACTTATTACTATGATAATATGGTCAAGCATGGGGATCCAGCCACTGGTTTTGCCCTTAGTTGGCCGTATAAGTTTAATTATGTAGATGGCTATCCTGGTGCAACGCATGTTAAAGTGTCCGGCGGACGTCTTGGTCTAAAAACGGGTGACACGGATACTGGTTTTGATGACAATGGTGATGTGTATGGTGCCGGTAAGGGTCAGGCTGGTGACTTCAAAGACTATCTGTTCTGTGCCAACGTCGGTTCTACGGATGTGAAGATTGCATATACATCCACCCCAGAGGCATATACTGGTACTGGTGACCTTGTTGCTGGTGCCGTTTATGGCGGTGGTGAGGATGGTCACGTGATGGGCGATACTAAGATGACCATTTTGGGAGGTCTGATCTATCACTCTGTTTATGGAGGCGGTAGTGGTAAGGGAACGTACCAAGGAAGACTTTTAAAGATTGGTGCTACAGAAGAATCTGCTACTGCGAGTGATTACTATAACCGCGAAGTCTATAGTATCACGGCCGGTAAGGTGTTTGGTAACACCGAAGTCAATATGAGCGGCGGTTATGTGGTGCGCAATATCTATGGTGGTGGTAATATGGGCTCTGTCGGTAAGGGTAACTATGCTGGTGGATCGGATGACTACTCTACGGATGGTTATGGCGAGAAGGTAAATAATCTTTGGTCGAATACTGACTTCCTAGGCAGTGGTAAGTGTACGGTGAAGATTACCGGTGGAACCATCGGCTATATTGATACAACTACTCCTTCGAATAGTATGTATCCTTATAATTCTCCAGCAAGTCTGCCATACGGTAACGTATTCGGTGGCTGTCGAGGAGAGGCTGCGCCAGACCTTGATGTGACACCAAGTTATCTCTATAGTCCAGAGTTCTTCATGGGTTATGCCAACGAAACCGAAGTAACTATCGATGGTTCTACTACCAAGATTCTCGGCTCAGTCTATGGTGGTGGTATGGATGGTCACGTCCGTCGTGATGCCTCTGTGACCATCAAGGGCGGTGAAATAGGTAAAACTTTCGACGCAACTAGTACTTTGGGTAATGATCCCAATAATATCCAGTGGCTGGCACGTGGTAACGTCTATGGTGCCGGTTCGGGTATCGGTGAGTACAACGCCAGTGTTATTCAATATAGTAGCAGCTATACAGGAACTCAACTAACTGGAACTGGTAAGAGTACCTCTGCCGGTTCTGTGACTGGTTCCACGACGGTTGATATCCAGGGTGGAACAATCCACCGTAATGTCTATGGAGGTGGTTCGCTGGCAAGTGTCGGTGCACCGAAGATAGGACAAGACTATTTTGAGTATCGCAAGGGCGATACAACTGAGGGTCATGGAGTGGGTAAGCAGACGCTTAACGAGGTAGTCATCTCTGGTGGTAACATAGGTGATACAAATAGTTACGATGCTAATGGAAACTATGTCTATGGTGGTCGTGTGTTTGGTGGTAGCCGTGGTGATGCTTCGTTGGATGCGACGAAGTTCTCCACATCGATGTTTACTTCCGTAACCGTCAATGCGAATGCTACTCCTGCGAAGAGTCCTGTTATCTATGGCAGTGTCTTCGGTGGCGGTGAGGTCGGTATCGTCAATGGTAGTGTGGATGTCACTCTCAACGGGGGAACCGTTGAGCACGATGTCTATGGCGGCGGTGCTTTGGCCAATACGAATACGGAGACTTCTTCGACAGTTCCTTATACCACTACCGTCAACCTGCTTGGCGGTACCATCAGTGGTGATGCATACGGCGGTGGTCTGGGACAGAAGACTGGCTTCAATAGCGCTACGAGTGATATTGCTGCTGTAGTCTATGGTGATATCAATGTGAAACTGGGTAAGGAAGACGGTTCATCTGCCACTGCTTTCAATGTCACTAAATACACAGACGCTGGCCATGTGGGTATCGTGAAGAGTGGTCGCGTGTTTGGCTGTAACAACCTGATGGGTTCGCCACAGGGCGATGTGAGGGTGACAGTCTATAAGACGGTTGAAGGTAATACTCCTAAAACCGCTTCGGGTGATTTGAAGAGTAGTGACGCGTCGAAGCATAAGTATCATGTTGCTGCTGTCTATGGCGGTGGTAACTTGGCTGACTTTACAACAGCAGGCAAGAAAGCGTATGTCAGAATCGAGACTTGTGATGTCAGTATCCGAGATGTCTATGGCGGCGGTAATGCGGCTGAGGTTCCCGGAACGGATGTCCTTGTGCGTGGTGCTTACGAAATACAGGAGGTGTTCGGTGGTGGTAATGGTAAAGACCCATATACCAATGGCACTGACTGGATCGACAACCCTGGTGCCAATATTGGTAATGCGACGAATCCAGGAAATGCGACAACCTTGCTGACTGGTGGTTTTATCCACGAGGCATACGGTGGTAGTAACGAGCAGGGTACGATTTTTGGTTCTGTTTCCATTGATATGGGTGTAGGATCCAGTGCTGATCATACTGACGGTATTTGTACTTTGGATGTAGAAAAACTTGTCGGTGCAGGTAAGAATGCTGATGTGAACGGTGACTTGATTATGATTATGGGTTGTAAGCCAAGTACCAAGACGCCTCTTCTTTACGCAGGTGCTGACAACGCTAACGTCAAGGGTAATGTGGAACTTACTATTACCAGCGGTAACTTCGGTAAGGTATTTGGTGGTAACAACGAAGGTGGTGCCATCTTCGGACATATCAAACTGAACATTGAGGAGACCGGCGGTTGTGATACACCTATCACCATTGACGAACTTTATCTCGGTGGTAACAATGCTGCTTACTCAAGATTTGGCTATTATATAAAGACAAACGATGAATATGGCGCTCCAGGCGAGACTCCAGTCCTGACGGAGGGAAGACTTACCTTTATGCCAAGAACGTCTGCGGATGATCCTCACAAGGTCGTAAAAACATATAATAGGGCAGACAACTCTTGGACTGTTTATTCAGGAACAGGAACGGATGTGTTCACACCATACGATGAGCCTGTGCTGAATGTCGTTTCTTGTACGCGCATTGATCAGGTGTTTGGCGGTGGTTACGGTGAAGGTGGTACCATGTATGCTAACCCGACTGTGAATATCAATATGATTCCAGGTCACTTTGCCAACGATAATACCGTAGGCGTTCCTGCTGTTATGACAGCGAAGGCTATTAATGCTTCTGACAATCCCCAAAATCTGGGTATCATCGGTGATGTGTTTGGCGGTGGTAATGCCGCTGCTGTCATGGGTAACCCCACAGTCAATATCGGAACGGCTACAACGGTTAAACTGCACTTGAGTTATGATAAGACAAAGATAGATGCGACACATGACGGCTATGAATATAGCGCAGACCAAACCGTTCTGGGTGCTTATATCCATGGAAATGTGTATGGTGGTGGTAATCTGGCAGATGTGGGTTATCTGCATGATGACACCAAGAATCCTGATCCTAATGCTGTCTATTGCAATACCAATGTGAATATCTGTGCCAAGGAAGTGACCGAAAACAGTGAAACGATATGGCAGAGTGTTGAGGCAGGTAGTGGTGGAGTCACTATTGCTGGTGATGTATTTGGTGGCGGTAAGGGTAAAGAAAACACCTTCAAGTGCGAGAAAGCCATGATCGTCGGCAATACGAATGTCAGAATAGGTAACGGCACAATGAGAGGCGACGTCTTTGGCGGCGGTGAAGTAGGCCGTGTGGAACAAAACACATCGGTGACAGTAGGTCTCACGTCTGGAACAAGTGCCCCCGTTATCAATGGCAATGTATTCGGTGCCGGTGCTGGCAAAAAGACACATGGTTACTCGGCTTTGGTGCGTGGCAATGCGACTGTCATCGTACAGGCCGACGCCAGTGTAGGAGGCAGCGTCTATGGCGGTGGTGAGATTGCTACGGCGGGCAGATATAGAATTGAGAATGATTTACCGGTAGAAACGACAGGTGGCGGATTATGTACCGTCACCGTACAAGGCAGTGCCGAAGTAACAGGCAACGTCTTTGGTGCCGGTATGGGTGTCACGCCTGCATATAATCAAACTGATTATAAGAATTTCAAGAGTATGGTGACCGCTGCAAATAAACCTAGTGGTAGCGAAGGCGATACTTGGGATTATTATGTCGATGAAGACACTCAAACAAAGAATGAAAACTTTGTTTGGAAATATTATAAAACAGAGGCAGATTATCTTAAGTTCCTCCAGACGTTGGCCTTAGCCAGCAATACCGTTGTGACCATCGACGGAAATGCCAAGGTAAAGAAGAACGTCTATGGTGGTAGTGAGAGTGGTTTCGTACAGGATCATACTCAAGTAACCACTCAGGGCAGTTGTGTGATTGGAACGAAGACCACGGGCGACAACCCCACGGTTACCGACGGAAACGTCTTTGGCGGCGGTAAAGGTCTTGTTTCATTTGCCGAAGCAGGCCTCGTAAAGGGAACCACCACACTCTATATTAATAATGGTACCATGTATGGTAATGTCTATGGTGGTGGTGAGTTAGGCTCAGTGGGTAAATATACCGTTTCTGCGGACATGAGAACGTTTACGTGGGGCGATCCCTACAACAATACAGGCGTTTGTAATGTTAATATTGCCGGTGGTACGATTGGTTCTGGTGCTGCGATGAGTTCCGATGGCACATACGCTAATGGTAATGTGTTCGGAGCCGGTAAGGGTAAGGAAGATACCTTCTGGTGTGAGAAAGGTGTTGTCTATAAAGCGAATGTCAACGTCACTGCTGGTAATGTGAAGGGTAATGTTTATGGCGGCGGCGAGGTTGGTCGTGTAGAGACTGATGCCGTAGTGAAGATAGGTCCAGATACAGGAAATGCTGAACCTACTATCGAAGGTAACGTATTCGGTGGAGGCGCTGGTGTCAAGACACACGGCTACTCTGCGCTGGTTCGTGGTAACACGTATGTCACCGTTCAGAGTAAGGCCAAGGTTGGACATAACGTCTATGGTGGTGGCCAGATTGCTGCAGTGGGTAAGTATTACCTTGTTGACGCTCAATATAAGCAGGATCATCCCGAATCGAATTTAGAAATAGGAATGCCATATTCTTTGGTAAGCGACGAATTAGGTATCTGTAACGTCACCATCAAAGGCAATGCTGCGATTACAGGTAGTGTATTCGGTGGTGGAAAAGGAAAGGAGCCAGAGAATTATACCTTTGCAGATAACACTAATAGGCCTAAGCGTATGATGAGTTATAATACAGCGCTCTTTACTGAAGATAATCATTCTATCTGGGAATTTGCTGATGCAAACGAAAAGTATGTTTGGGAATACTTCGACACCAAGCCTAAGTATCAGACCTTCCTTGAGACGCTGGGCTTAACCACACAGTCCGTAGTTAAAGTTGATGGAAGCGCCCAAGTCAATGGTAGTGTCTATGGCGGTAGTGAGAGTGGATTTGTACAGCACAACACTTCTGTAACGATAGCAGGTGGTACGATTGGAACAGGAAGCGCTGGCGGCAACGTCTTTGGCGGCGGACTCGGTCTTGCAACATTTGCTGAAGCCGGACGAGTGAGAGGCAACGCTACCGTCACCATCAATAACGGTACGGTTAAGGGCAACGTCTATGGCGGCGGTCAGTTGGGCGACGTGGGTACCATTGTCAAGAGTGCCGATTACAATTATAAGTGGACCAACGAGGCTAACCCAGGTACAAATTACGAGTGGAACAGCACCGGCGTTTGTAATGTCACTATCAATGGCGGTACTATAGGTACTGGTGTCGCAGTGAGTGATGATGGTACATACGCTAATGGTAATGTCTATGGTGCGGGCAAGGGTCTTGAAGACACATGGTGGTGTGAGAAAGCCATGGCATACAAGACCAATGTCACCATCACTGACGGCACGATTAAAGGTACCGTCTATGGCGGTGGTCAAGTAGGCCGCGTGGAGAATGATGCGACTGTGACAATAGGAACAGCAAATGAAAATGTTACAGGAAGCAAGCCTAACATCATAGGCAACGTCTTCGGTGCCGGTGCAGGTGTCATGACACATGGCTACTCCGCTCTGGTACGTGGCGACGCTACGGTTACCGTTCAAGGCGTTGCTCTGGTCGGAGGTAGCGTCTATGGCGGTGGTGAGATTGCTTCGGTGGGAAGATTCGAAGTTCCAGCAGGATTACCGACAAAACCGTTGAGCGGTGGAAAATGTACCGTCACTATCCAAGACCATGCTAAGATTGGAGCCGATGGCACAGGACACAACGTCTTTGGTGCCTGCAAGGGTGTCACGCCTGCCTTTGTGGCTGATGGTGTTAATAGGTCCAAGAGTATGCAACTCGCTACAAACGCACCAAGTGATGCTAGTTTGTGGAGTCCCTATGAAGATGATCCCACCTATATTTGGAGGTATTATCCAGATGCGGCTGCTTACCGTGACTTCTTGGAGACGCTGGCATTGACCAGCCATCCCATTGTGACCATCGCAGAAGACGCCACTGTCAATGGTTCTGTCTTTGGTGGTGGCGAAAGAGGTATTACCTTGGGTAGTGTGGAGGTCAACATGAACGGTGGCACGGTGACCGAAGATGTCTATGGCGGCGGTTCGCTTGCTGACACGAACAAAGGAAACTGGGAAACTTCCACTAATACATGGGCCGATGACACGAATACCTCTACGACATATACCACTGCCGTCAATCTGCATAACGGTACTATCAACCGTAATGTCTATGGTGGCGGATTAGGTGATGCCACTACTGCGGCTCTTGTCTATGGTGACGTTACGGTGGAACTGAACAAGACGACTGCCAGTGACAATTGTGTGGTAAAGGGCAGCGTATTCGGCTGTAACAACGTGAACGGAACGCCCAAGGGACACACCAAAGTACATGTGTTTAAGACGGTTTCTGCTGGCCATTCGCATGGTTACGATGTGACGTCTGTCTTTGGCGGTGGTAAGAGTGCTGACTATGTGCCTGCCGATGCAAGGCAGAGTGCCGAAGTCATCATCGAAGGCTGTAACCTGACGAGCATCCAAGAGGTCTATGGTGGCGGTTATGGTGCTTCTACACCTGGTACGGATGTGCTCATCAACGGAACTAAGATTATTGATAAGGTGTTCGGTGGCGGCTATGGTAAGACCGAGGAAGGAGAACCAAAGAATCCTGGTGCTAATGTCGGCTTCCGTACAGATGGAACACCATACGGTATTGGCGTCGTAGATGGAAATGTAGTAGATGATAAGACAAAGATAGCCATCATTCAACTGAAGGCCGGAAAGGTCAATAGTGTCTTCGGCGGCAGTAATAGTTTGGGTGATATCCGTAACGGTGCTTCCATAACGACTCTGACGTCAGACGAAACAGGGGCGACTATTGATCCTTGTGATATATTGGAAGTCGGTGAACTCTATGGTGGCGGAAACGAGGCCGTCATGGAGGGTGGCGCAGAGATTGTCCTGCGTTGTATGCCTGACTCCTGGATTGGCGAAGTCTATGCCGGAGCACGTAAGGCAGATGTCGGTAACGATGTCAGTCTGACGATCACCAGCGGTAAGTTTGAACATGTGTATGGCGGTAACAAGTCAGATGGTAAGATTGAAGGCTATGTCGAAGTGAATATCGAAGAGTGTCCGACTTGTGGTACGCCTGTCATTATCGGCGAACTTTATGGCGGTGGAAATGAAGCACCATATACTTTACCTGCAAGTTACGGCGCTGACTACCAGTCGCCGAGGGTCAATGTCCGTGCCTTTACCAGTATCGGTACCATCTATGGTGGCGGTAGGGGTGAGAATGCTGTCGTGAACGGTAACCCGACGGTCAGCATCAACGTTGGTTTGGTTGATGGTGGCGGACAGGACTACGACGGAGAAACAAAGACATTGGACGGTAAACCGGTTCAACTCTATCCTCACGAGAAGAACAAGATCGGTGTCATCGGTAATGTCTTCGGTGGCGGTAATGCGGCTAAAGTGAATGGCAATACGAATGTGCTCATCGGTACTGAGTCGTATGTGAAGTTAGAGCGTATCGTTGCTGATGAGACTGATGTGAGTAACTACTACACTCGCTCAGGTGACGGTACTACAGCAAGTCCGTATGTGTACACTAAGGCATCCGGTAAGGCTAAAGCCAATACAATTTACTATCTTCCCGTCCTTGGTGTTGACATTCGTGGAAACGTCTACGGCGGTGGTAATGCTGCCGAGGTGACGGGTAACACGAACGTTGTCATCGGAAAAGAGGCCCCAGCAACATCGACTGGTGGCGGTGAATCCGGTGGTGGTAGCGAGCCGTCTAACCCGTAAGGATGACTAATAACAAAAAGCCCTGCCGACTGGCAGGGCTTTTAGATTATTGCTTGTCCGGTTTGCGCTTTTGAGGTTATTGCTTGTCCGGTTTGCGCTTTTGAGGTTATTGCTTGTCCGATTTTTCGCGTTTCTTGTCGAACTTCTTGAGGATGATCCTGAAGGCTTCGAGGCCAACGAGGACGAGGATGGTCGAAAAGGCGGCCAGGATGTAGAGTCCGCCTCCGCAGGCCAGACCGATGGCGGCGGTAACCCAGAGACCGGCGGCGGTGGTGAGTCCGCGGACGGCATTCTCGTTCTTCTGGAAGATGATGGTGCCTGCACCGATGAAACCGATGCCGGAGACGACCTGTGCCGCCACTCGTGACACATCCCAGCGGTGCTCCGGTGAACCGAGGGCTCCCTCAAAGCCGTAGGCGGAGACAATCATAAACAGGGCCGAGCCCAAGGCCACGAGGAAATGGGTGCGGAAACCGGCCTCCTTGGCACGGTATTCACGTTCCAGACCGATGGCACCGCCCAACAGCGCTGCCACGAATATGCGCAAGATAAAATCCCAAGTCATATCCATATATAAGCCCCCTAAGTTAGGGGGATGGGGGTTTGAACAAGCGTTTATCAAACCATTAAATATTTACACATTCTAGGGGTCTGCGCCTGTTCAGACCCCCCACCCCCTAATTTAGGGGGCTTTTCCTAGGTCTTTTTTATAGCAGCGGTGGCGGCGGTAGGGGATGGACTCCAGGTACTGCCACTGCGAGAGCACACCCTCGTTGGTCTCCATCTGCGGACCGGTGATGGCCCACTCGAAACCGTAGATCTGGAACTGACGGATGAGGTCGTCGAAGATCAAGGCGTTGGCACCCTTGCTGCGGTACTCGGGCAGCACACCTATTAATAACAGGTCTACGATGTTCGTCTTATGCCATTTCAGGATCTTCAACAGGTGCCACCAGCCGAAGGGCAGGAAGCGTCCGTCGCGTGTCTTCTGCAAGGCCCGTGAGAACGAGGGGAAGGTCACGCCGAAACCCACCATCTTGTCACCGTCCATGATGGCAGTGACGAGGTTCAGGTCGGCTATCTTGATATAGTCGTTCACGAGTTTGTCTATCTGCTGCTGCGAGAGTTCGGAGAAGCCGTAGAGATCTTTGTAGGTGGCGTTCAACAGATGGAACACCTCGCGCCCCCAACCCTCGTCGACGAGTTCGCGGCGGGTGAACTTATGCACGCTGAGACCGTAGCGCTTCTGCACCAGTAGGGTGGTCTTCGCAAACTTATCCGGTACCACCTCCGGCACCTTCACCTTATATTCCAGGTAGTCGTTGTCTTTCACAAACCCGCTGAGGCGCTCCATGTGTTGCGCGTAGTAGGGGTGGTTGTAGTTGACGTACATCGTGGAGAGTTCATCGAAACCCTCGACGAGCATCCCCTCGCGGTCGGTATCGATGAAGCCCATCGGACCGACAATCTCGTTCATGCCCTTCTCGCGCCCCCAGTCCTCGACGGCTTTCAGGAGGGCGGTGCTCACCTCGATGTCATCGATGAAGTCGAACCAGCCGAAGCGGACGGCTTTCCTGTTCCACCGTTCGTTGGCGCGGTGGTTGATGATGGCCGCCACGCGCCCCACCACCTTATTATTATTGAGGGCCAGGAAATATTCTGCCTCGCAGCACTCAAACGAGGGGTTCTTGTCGCGCCGCAGCGTCGCCATCTCATCGGAAAAGAGGTATGGCACGGCATTGTCATTGCCGCGATACAGGTCGTAAAAGAACTGGATGAACTGCTCCAGTTGCTTGGTATTGGTAACTTTCTTTATCTGAATCACGCTGCAAAAGTACAAAAAAAGCCACAGATTACACAGATTATCAAAGAAAAAATATGTTTAATGCAAAAATATTTGTACCTTTGCATCCAAAATAAATACGATACGTATGCAGACAAACAGTCATTTATCCCGTTTGATACACGACCAGGCCCAGAAATACGGTGATCGCGAGGCACTGATATATAAGGACTTCGGCGGCAAGGAATGGAAGTCGATGTCCTGGAACCAGTTCGCTGACAAGGTCAAGCAGGTGTCGAACGCACTGCTGAACCTCGGCGTGAAGGTGCAGGAGAACGTGGGCGTGTTCTCGCAGAACTCCATCCAGTACCTCTTTGCCGACTTCGGTGCATGGGGCATCCGGGCGGTGACCATCCCCTTCTATGCCACCTCGTCGGAGCAACAGATACAGTTTATGGTCAGCGACGCGAAGATACGTTTCCTCTTCGTCGGTGAACAGGAACAGTATGACAAGGCCCGTCGCGTGGTGTCGATGTGTCAGACCTTGGAGCGGATTATCATCTTCGACAAGAACGTACGTATCTCTACTCATGATCCCAACGCGATGTACTTCGACGACTTCCTGAAACTGGGCGAGAACCTGCCCCGTCAGACGGAGGTGGAGGCGCTGCAGGCCCAGGCCTCGATGGACGATATCGCGAATATCCTCTATACCTCAGGTACGACGGGCGACTCGAAGGGGGTCATCCTGACCTGTGGACAGTACCATGCTGCCATGATTGCCAACGACAAATGTGTGCCGGTGGGCGAGAAAGACCGTGTGCTCAACTTCCTGCCGTTTACGCATATCTTCGAGAAAGGCTGGAAGATCCTCTGTCTCACGGAGGGTGCCACGCTCATCGTGAACACGTATCCTCTGGAGGTGCAGCAGTCGATGAAGGAGACACATCCCACCTGTATGTCGTCGGTGCCACGCTTCTGGGAGAAGGTGTATATGGGGGTACTGGAACAGATTGAGAAGGCAAGTGCTCCGAAGCGAAAACTCTTCCAGCATGCCCTGATCGTCGGTAAGAGGCATAACATCGACTACCTGTCGAAGGGCAAGCGTCCGCCACTGGCATTGCATCTGGAGTACGAGATGCTCAACAAGACGGTTTTTTCACTCGTCCGCAAGGAGTTAGGACTGGAGAATGCGCATTTCTTCCCCACGGCAGGTGCCACGGTGAATCCGCAGGTGGAGGAGTTCGTGCATGCCATCGGCATCAATATGATTGTGGGCTATGGACTCACCGAGAGTCTTGCCACCGTGAGTTGTAACCATTATGGTGAACCTTGGACGGTGGGCGGTGTCGGTATTCCCATCGAGGGCATCGACATCCGTATCAGCGACGAGGGTGAGGTGCTGTTGAAAGGCCCCACCATCACCATCGGCTACTACAACCGTGACGACCTGACGCGGGAGGCATTTACCGAGGACGGCTACTTCCGGACAGGCGACTCGGGTTATCTGAAGGACGGCGAACTGTTCCTGAAGGAGCGCATCAAGGATCTCTACAAGACCTCGAACGGCAAGTATATCGCCCCGCAGATGATTGAGTCGAAGTTGCTTGTGGATAAGTTCATCGACCAGATAGCCATTATCGCCGACCAGCGGAAGTTCGTGTCTGCGCTGATCATCCCCGTCTATCCGTTGCTGGAGGAATATGCCCGTGAGCACCATATCCCGTTTGAGAACCGTGAACAACTCTGTGCCGACCCGAAGGTCAACGAGATGATGAAGGAGCGTATAGACACCCTCCAGCAGCAGTTGGCCCACTATGAGCAGATCAAGCGTTTCACCCTGTTGCCCCACCATTTCTCGATGGAGAAGGGCGAACTGACGAACACGCTGAAACTCAAGCGTCGTGTGCTGAACGAGAACTACAAGCGGGAGATCGATGCGATGTACACTGAATAATTAGATATTAGGAATTAGAAATTGTGATTACTCAGGATCAACTGAAAGACGTTTTGGAGCGGGCCGATGCGTTGCACCGGTACCTCGAGATAGATAAGAAACAGATGGAGTACGAAGAGGAGGATCTTCGTACGCAGGCCCCTGACTTCTGGGAAGACCGCAAGCGGGCCGAGGAACAGATGAAGAAGGTGAAGGGCATCAAGAAATGGCTCGACGGCTATAAGGAGGTGCGTACCTTAGCCGACGAACTGCAACTGGCCTTCGACTTCTACAAGGACGAGATGGTGACAGAGGAGGAGGTGGAGGACACCTACGCCAAGGCCATCCAGGCCATCGAGGACTTGGAACTGAAGAATATGCTCCGTCAGAAAGAAGACCCGATGGAGGCGGTGCTGAAGATCAACTCGGGTGCCGGTGGCACGGAGGCACAGGACTGGGCCTCGATGCTGATGCGTATGTATATGCGTTGGGCGGAGGCACATGGTTATAAGGTGACGATATCCAACCTGCTCGACGGTGATGAGGCCGGTATCAAGAGTGTGACGATGCAGATAGAGGGCGGCGACTATGCCTACGGTTACCTGAAATCGGAGAACGGTGTCCACCGTCTGGTGCGCGTGTCACCATTCAATGCTCAGGGCAAGCGTATGACCTCGTTCGCCTCGGTGTTCGTCTCGCCACTGGTGGATGACACCATCGAGGTGTATGTCGATCCCGCCAAACTGTCGTGGGACACTTTCCGCTCCTCGGGTGCAGGTGGACAGAACGTGAACAAGGTGGAGTCGGGTGTGCGACTCAGATACTGGTACACCGACCCCGATACAGGCGAGGAAGAGGAGATCCTCATCGAGAATACCGAGACGCGTGACCAACCTAAGAACAAGGAACGGGCTATGACCTTGTTGAAGTCACAACTCTACGACCGTGCGATGAAGAAGCGCTTAGAGGCCCAGGCGAAGATCGAGGCGGGGAAGAAGAAGATAGAGTGGGGCAGTCAGATCCGTTCTTACGTCTTCGATGACCGTCGTGTCAAGGATCACCGTACCAACTACCAGACCACCGATGTCGATGCTGTCATGAACGGCAAGATCGATGACTTCATCAAGGCCTACCTCATGGAATTTCCAGTGAACGACGAAGAACAATAATCAATAATAAATTAAAAACAAAGCATTATGGCACAGATTGCAAGAGCATCAAAGTCGACCGGTAAGAAGGCGGCTTATCAGAAGAAAGTAGAAGACAAGGGTAAGAAAGTGGTGAACTGGATTTTCGCAGCACTCATCGCGCTCGCCCTCTTGTTCGTGGTCTATTCCGTCTTTATCGTTTCTTAATGAGCGGACTGGAGATAGAACGCAAATTCCTGGTGAAAGGCGAAGGCTATAAGCAACAGGCCTATGGTCAGAGCCACATTAAACAAGGGTATATCAGCAGTAGTCACGGACGTACCGTTAGGGTGCGCATCCGTGACGAACGCGGATACCTGACCATCAAAGGTCCCTCGGAGAACGGTGGACTGAGCCGCTATGAGTTTGAGAAGGAGATTACGCTCGATGAGGCGGAACAACTGATGAAACTCTGTGAGCCGGGCATCATCGACAAGACCCGTTACCTGGTGAAGAGCGGCAAACACACCTTCGAGGTGGACGAGTTCTTTGGCGAGAACGAAGGCCTGGTAATCGCTGAGGTGGAACTCGGCGCAGAGGATGAATCTTATGAAAAGCCCGATTTCATCGGTCAGGAAGTGACCGGCGATAGCCGTTACTATAACTCACATCTGAGAAAGAATCCTTATTCCAATTGGAAATCAGAAATGAGGTAACCCTAATTTCTAATTCCGAATTTTATTATCAGCAGTCCAATGACGGCTGCGACAGTAACCCCTGTGGCATTGGCGGCGAGGTCAATCCAGTCGCCACTGCGATGACCGAAGGTGCAGTATTCTTGAAGTAACTCCAGGAGTCCGCTCATCAGGATGGGAGCGAGCCAACCCCAGAAGAACAGTTTTTCCCAATCAGGTTTCTTGTGCTTGAAATGGTATTCCAGCCAGACGACGGTGAAGGTACCACCGTACATCAGGATATGTACCCATTTGTCGATGAAACGGACATCGTCGAGTGGTGTCTCGGGGAAGAAAGGGGTCAGCGACAGGATCCATATCAGGGCGATACAGACCATGGAGAACGGATATTTCTTTATATTGACCATTGAACATTAATTAGGCTGCAAAGGTACAAATAATTTTGCATTAAACATATTTTTCTATGATAATCTGTGTAATCTGTGGCTTTTTTTGTAATTTTGCAGGCAAATATTGAGAGAAAAGAGATAATGGCTAAACTGGAAAGGGCTAATTTCGGCAGTAAACTTGGGGTCATCCTGGCCACAGCCGGTTCGGCAGTAGGATTGGGTAATGTGTGGCGTTTCCCCTATATGACGGGACAGAACGGTGGAGCCGTGTTTATCCTCATCTACGTGGGATGCGTGCTGTTGTTGGGCATCCCCTGTATGATCAGCGAGTTTATCATCGGACGACATGCGCAGGCCAACACGGCCCGTGCCTATCGTAAGGTGGGTGGCCGGAACCCTCTGTCGTTCATCGGTTATATGAGTGTGCTCACCGGATTCCTCATCACAGGCTACTATGCCGTGGTGTCTGGCTGGTGCCTCCAGTATATCTGGGCTTCGCTCCTCGGTCATCTGAACGGGGGCGATCCTGCGTTCTTCAAGGATTATTTCGTGCAGTTCTCGGAAGACCCCGTGAAACCTATCTTCTGGACAATCCTGATGCTCCTTGCCACCTATCTGATCATCGAGCATGGCGTGCGCGACGGTATTGAAAGGGCTTCGAAACTGTTGATGCCCACCTTATTTATAATATTACTGATCATCGTCGTGGCAGCATGTCTGTTGCCGAATGCCTCCAAGGGCATTGAGTTTCTGTTCAAGCCTGACTGGAATATGATCAACGGCGACGTGTTCCTCGGAGCCCTCGGACAGTCATTCTACTCGATGAGTATCGCGATGGGCTGTATCTGTACCTATGCCAGTTACTTCTCGAAATCCACGAACCTGACGAGTTCTGCTGTCCAGATTGGTGTCATCGACTCCGTCGTGGCGATTCTCGCAGGTCTGATGATCTTCCCTGCCGCCTTCTCCGTGGGTGTGAATCCTGACAGCGGTCCCTCGCTGATCTTCATCACCCTGCCAAATGTATTTCAGCAGGCATTCAGCGGACTACCGATAGTGGGTTATATTATCTCGTTGCTGTTCTATCTGTTGCTGTCGTTGGCGGCTCTTACCTCGCTGATGTCGCTCCATGAGGTGAGCACATCGTTCTTCCAGGAGGAGTGCCACATCACGCGAAAGATGGCTGCCCTGATTGTCACTGTCTCTTGCTGTGTCATCGGTGCTTTCTGTTCTCTGTCGCTCGGACCTACAGGTCATTTCATGCATGTCTTGGGGAAATCGCTGTTTGACATCTTCGATTTCGTGACGGGACAGATATTCCTGCCGATAGTTGGCTTCCTGACCTGTATCTTGATTGGTTGGTTCGTGCCACATAAACTGGTACACGACGAGTTTACGAACTATGGTACGCTGCGTGTGACGCGCTATTTCCATGTCTACCTCTTCCTGGTGAAGTACGTCTGTCCGCTCTGTATCCTGTTTATCTTCCTGCATCAGTTAGGCTTGTTGTAATATGAGTGAGAGGGGTGGTTTCGGAAGCAGGTTGGGCATAGTGCTGGCGACGGCGGGATCGGCTGTCGGACTGGGCAATGTGTGGCGCTTCCCGTATATGACGGGACATAACGGTGGTGCTGCCTTTATCCTGATTTATCTGGGGTGCATCCTGATACTGGGTATTCCTGGGATGGTCAGCGAGTTCATCGTGGGCCGGCACTCTCAGGCGAATGCCTATCGTGCCTATGCCAGTTTCACCAAGGGCAAAGGCTGGGGACTGGTAGGTATCTTAGGTGTCATCACCTCCACGATTATCCTTGGCTTCTATGCGGTGGTGGCTGGCTGGTGTCTGCAATACCTGGGGGTGTCTGCGATTGGAGGTCTGAAGGGTGATGCTGACTATGTGCAACAGTACTTCCAGACGTTCTCTGGCGATCCTGTGAAACCGGCTGTCTTGGGTATTGCCTTTATCCTCATCACGCATTTCATCATCGTACGGGGTGTGCAGAATGGTATCGAACGGGCCTCGAAATTGCTGATGCCCTTGCTCTTTGTCCTGTTGCTGGTCATCGTCATTGCCTCTTGTTCGTTGCCAAATGCAGCGAAGGGTATTGAGTTCCTGTTGAAACCTGATTTCTCGAAGGTCACCAACAGCGTATTCCTCGAGGCCTTGGGACAGGCGTTCTTCTCGCTGAGCCTTGGCACGGCCTGTCTCTGCACCTACGCCAGTTATTTCTCGAAGCATACCCGTCTGTTGGCATCTGCCACGCAGATTGCCTTGTTGGATTTTCTGATCGCGCTGTTGGCGGGACTCATGATCTTCCCTGCCGCCTTCTCCGTAGGAGTACAGCCCGACAGTGGACCCTCGCTCATCTTCATCACCCTGCCGAATGTGTTCCAACAGGCGTTTGCGTTTATGCCTGCCTTGGGTTATGTCATATCCATCATGTTCTACGCCCTGCTGGTGTTCGCTGCCCTCACCTCCACCATCTCCATGCATGAGATTGGTACGGCTTTCTTCCACGAGGAACTGAAGATGAAACGCTCGTATGCGGCCTGGATTCTGACGGTGGTGTGCAGCGTGATTGCCGTCTTCTGTTCCCTGTCGGTGGGGAGGTCTGAGATACAGGTGTTTGGCAAACCGCTCATGGACTTCTGCGACTATCTGACGGCTCAGATCATGCTACCTGCAGGCGCCCTTCTGACGAGCATCCTCGTAGGCTGGTTTGCCTCGAAGACACTGGTGCGCCAGGAGTTCACGAACTGGGAGACGACGGGGGCGAAGTCGTTGTTTGGCATCTACGTGTTCTGCGTCCGATATATCGTACCCGTCTGTATCTTCCTGATCCTGATGCATCAGTTTGGAGTCATATAAAAATGAAAAATGTTGATTACCTTAAACTATGAAAATACTAAATGAATTCTTCTATCTGAGAAAGTCGGATCGTAAGGTGATTCTCACCTTGCTCTGTGTGATTGCCATTGCCTTGGGTGTCATCTTTTTGACGGGTGGCGAGAATAGTGAGTCGAATGCACTCGTGGCTGCTGACAGCGTCCCTGCAAAGCGAACCACTCGCGACTCTTTCCATCAGAAGTCTTACTCGGAACGTACTAAGACTGTCTATGTCCGTACGAAGGTCATCTATCGTGATACTGCTTTTAGTCGAGGGAAGGCTTTGACAGACGTAGAGCACGATTCTGTGGTGGCGCATTATCAGGTGAAACTCAAGGCGGGTGAACATATCGTGCTCAATACGGCTGACACCACCCAACTCAAGATGGTGCCAGGTATCGGCTCTTATTTTGCACGCAAGGTGGTGCAGTACGGACAGCGTTTGGGAGGGTATGTCAGTGTCGATCAACTCGATGAAATCGAGAATTTTCCTCTTGATGCCAAGGATTATCTGGTCATAGAGAACGCCCAGCCCCATAAGTTGAATGTCAACACGCTTTCGCTCAACGACCTGAAGAAACATCCTTATATCAACTTCTATCAGGCTCGCGCCATCACGGATTACCGTCGCCTGCATGGTCCGCTGAAGTCTCTGGCCGATCTCCGCCTCTCCAAGGACTTCCCTCCAGAAGCCATCGCCCGCCTCACCCCCTACGTGGTGTATTAATCGAATCCTGCTTACTTCTTTGCACACCCAACAATCTTTTCCCTTAGATTTAAGGGAAAACTTTTCGGATTGGAAATATATTCCCTCGCATTTAAGGGAATATTTTTTGAGTTTGAAATATATTCCCTCATTTTTAAGGGAATACTTTTTGGCTTGGAAATATATTCCCTCGCTTTCAAGGGAATACTTTTTGGCTTGCAAATATATTCCCCCGCATTTAAGGGAATACTTTTTGGGGTTGGAAAAGTCCCAACCCTATCCAGACATATTCTTCCGACTTTAGAATCATCAGCCCTGAATCTCTGGCACCTTTTCCTGAAACTTGCAAGTTTTTCCCTTCTTTTTTGCTTATTTCCCAAATTCTTTGTATTTTTGCACCTGCATCTGCCCACATGATGCAGCCCAATACGAGGGATAAGCCGATGGGCGTTGCACTTTTACATAATGTAGTTTCTTTAAACTAGTAATATGCAAGACAAGAAGCGAACAGCAGATGAATTCTATTGTGAGAGTAAGCGCCTTCGTAAAGAGGTGTTGGAAATGGCTGATGCACTGAAGCGTAACCCCATGCGATTTACCATAACGAATGAAATAACGATGAATGTTGAGATTACCAAGTCTGATTTGCGAACAATAGTTGGTAAGAGTACGAAAAACAACAAGTTCAATGCTATAAAAAACGCATTAGCCAGAGACATTCCTGGTTATCTTTCAAAAGCAGAATATCTCGGATGGCGCTCGGTGATTGTGGGAAAACACCCTGAGACGGCATACTTTTCTTATTATAGTCGTGAACTTGGCGCGAAAACTATCCTATGTATGCGCAAAATGGCTGACGGTGGAATGTATAAGCCCTACGCAATTATCAGTCAGGCGATGTTCGACGCAGAAGTAAAGAACCTGAAAAAAGGAACTCCGTTTTAACAGGTCGTTTGCCAGAGCAACTGGGACTCCTGTCCTAAACGGAGTTTAAAAGTGCTTCTATTTTAATAAGTCGCTTGCCAGACCAACTGGGGCTCTTACCCTAAATAGGTTCCTTTCACG
>JAFZNI010000338.1 GCA_017551005.1 Prevotella sp. | reverse complement strand
GGATCGTAATCAAAGAACCACTGATACCAGCGCAGTTTTTGGAACTGAGGGTCTTGACGTAATTTCTTAACCGTCATCTTAACGGTCAGTTGGGGGTCGACTCCTGAGAGTTCCAACATGCGGTTGCTCTGTACTACAGAGAGTGTATCACCCTTTACACCAGGACCTGCTAACGAAACAATGAAGTCGGTCTTTTTCTGTGCACCAAGAATAAAGGCGATGAGTCCACCTTCGCTATGACCGATGATGCCGACTTTAGAGAAAGTTTTCATGTTACGAAGGAAATCGAGTCCGGCTTCTGCATCGCGGGCAAAATCCTCTGACGTGGCGTTTACGACGTCACCACCCACCGACTGGCCTGTAGCGCGATCGTCGTAACGGAGTGAGGCAATACCATGTCGAGCCAAATAGTCGGCAATGACGAAGAACGGCTTGTGCCCGAAGATTTCCTCGTCGCGATTCTCTTGTCCGCTTCCTGTAACAAACAGTACAACCACTGGCTTTTTCTTCGTCTTCTTGTCATATCCTACTGGCCACGTCAGCGTTCCAGCCAGTGTGGCACTGTCCTTCTCGTTTCTGAACGTCACCTCCTCCGTTTCGTAGGGATACGGCGGTTGTGGCATCTGCGGACGTTTCACTTCAGGTACGCCTCTCGTCATCTTCAGCGGAATGGTAAAGCCCCGTTGCGTGAACTTACCGTCCAACTTCCCGTCTTTCAGTTTGGCGCGATAGGTGACACCGAGCGATTCCACCTTCACGGCCACCGAGTCGTCAGACAGGTATTCCTTATAGCCCGAAATGCCTCTTGCACCCTGGTCAGGACTATCGAGTGATACCTTGACGTAGCCATCGGCCTGTTCCAAGTGCAGCACGATCGTCAGCGACATCGTGCCGATTTCCAGTTTGCCCGACCACGAGCCTAAAAGCGTCGTTGTTGGATTGACTTGTGCAAGCCCTGTCATTGCGACAAGAGCGAAAAGGACTAAAATAATACGCTTCTTCATAGGTGTAATAAATGAACAATACTTTCCAGATATTCACGGTCAATGTCGTCGAAAGTTGCCAGTTCCTTGCTGTCGATATCAAGCACGGCAACGACATCACCATTCTTACAGAACACGGGAACGACAATCTCAGAGCGCGAGAGACTGCTACATGCTATATGGCCGGGGAACTGCTCGACATCGGGCACCACAATTGTTTTTCGCTGTTCCCAAGCCGTACCGCACACTCCACGTCCGAAACCGATATGCATACAAGCCACAGGACCTTGGAATGGTCCCAATACCAATTCGCCATCTTGTACGCGATAGAATCCGGTCCAAAAGAATCCCATCGTCTCGTGGATGGCAGCACACATGTTGGCCATCATTGCAATGGCATCTTTCTCGCCTTCTATCAGCGCCCGGATCTGCGCCGTAAGCAAACGGTATTTTTCTATTTTAGGTGACTCGCCTATCTTCTTGTATTCCATTACTTCATAAACTATTTTAAAAGTGAGTACAAAGGTAGCGAAAATCTATCAATTATTTGTACCTTTGCAACATAGTTTAAGAAAATAATTATGGATATGAAGAAGATTCTATTTTTAATTCTTGCCACAGCGTTGATGATGAATTGCGGTAACAAAACAGGGAAAGCCGTCAACGACACAGACTCGCTGTCAACTGACTCCGTAGCAGATGCCGGGATAGACAAACATTCCGAGGCTTATATCCGCCAACGTATCGACACCATCTACAAGGGTGTTGGCAAGTCGAACTATGACAGCGAGGGGAAAGAGACGGACTATATCCACACCCCCTTCAACCGCGACAGCGCCTATTGTTCGCAGCGTTACTATGCGCTGATGAAGGAGGCTACCCAGTTG
>JAFZNI010000337.1 GCA_017551005.1 Prevotella sp. | reverse complement strand
TGACCGTTACTGAGGCCACTGGCATCAACGCTCTCAATGCTGAGGACAGCAATGAGCCCGCTTTCAATCTGGCTGGCCAGAAGGTTAGCAAGAACTACAAGGGCATCATTGTCAAGAACGGCAAGAAGGTGATGAAGTAAAGTATAGACACTTTACAATGATAATGGGTCCGGGCTTTTTAAGTCCGGACCTTTTTTCCAAAAGATAATAGAAGAAGGATGAGAAAAACAGTATTATTGGTGTTTTGTCTGATGGGCTTGTCGGCTGCCGCTGAGGAACAGACGATTGACATCAGTGGCGACAACAGCGACAAGAACTATATTTCGTACAGTAAGTCTATCTCATTGCCGGAAACAGATGTCGTGAATGTGAAGATGGGGCGCTATGTCTATTTCAGTTCTACCATCAAAGGCAGTGGCACATTGAACCTGTATGCCGGCGGCGAACGCTGCTATTTAGGGACAACAGGTGGAAAAACGTGGCCCAACTGGACGAACTATACGGGCGACATCCATATCTATCCTTTCCCAGAGAATTCTGCTTCGGCAGGTTTTTATGGGGTGGTTCTTGCCTTTGGTGGCAAGGCATCTTCGCCTGAGAGTGCCTATGAGGACTATGCTGGCGGTAAGGTGAACCCGTCGATGGCCAACAACCGCGTGATCCTGCATGAGGGAGCCACAATCTGTGGCGAGTCTAACACGGCTGGCTCCGGTTACCGTATCGGAGAATTGCAGACGGAGGCAGGTTCCATGCTGCAAGGGTATATGAAGAAAGGACGTTCTGCCTATTATCTCTTGGGAGGTCTGAATACCGATGCCACCTTAGCGGGTACCATCGCTCCATCGGGGTATGACAGCAATACGCTGCTGAGCATCCTTAAAGAAGGAATGGGAACCTATACCATTACGGGCAATGAGAACTTTCTGAGCGGTGGACTTCGCATCCTGGATGGCAGAGTACTGGTGATGAACGACCGTGCCGAGGCAGAGTCCAAGAAATTGTCGGGTGCCATAGGTGCTAAGCCCGATGCCAATGATGCTGTTGTCCATATCTTTGAGAAAGGCATCCTTGGCGGCATGGGCAGTATCGGCGGTACGGTGAACAATTACGGCACCATTCAGCCAGGTGCTGACGATATGGGCTTGCTGACATTGAAGAACTATGTGACTGACAAGGAGGCTCACCTCATTGTCCATCCGGCCTCTACGTTACGTTTCCGTATTGGTGGGGCACAGTATGATCAGTTATCTGTGGATGGCGACGTGAAATACTATAATATCACCCAGGATTTCGATGAAAGCGATCAGATGCCTGTCATCCAGGTTGTTCTTGAGGCGAATGCCAATGTCAAGGTAGGCGATGAGTTCAAGGTGCTGACGGCCAAGCGCAAGTCATCACTGATAGGTGACTGGCATTTTGATGTCAGGGCAGACCAATATACCTGGGAGTTGATAGAGCGCCCTGAGGGCGATGGCGTGGCCTTTGTCTTGCGACTAGTGTCGTTTGATCAGATGGATATTCCAGATAATTCGGTTGTGCCAGAAATTCCGGAGAGCACGATAGGATCCCTTTATGACGATGGTATTGACGACAAATCCGACAAGACGACGCTGAGGGACTATGCCGAAAAGAATGGCAAGTATATAGGTACGGCTATCTCGATGTGGAAGAACGACCTGAACAATGCGAGTCTTGGTGAGACGAAGGAGGTCGGGGCTCAGTTCAACATGCTGGTGGCAGAGAACGAGATGAAATGGGATGCCTTGGAGCCGTCGCGCAACAGTTTCAGTTACGGTAGTGCCGATGATCTCGTCAGGTTTGCGCAGAATCACGACATGCGGGTGCGTGGTCATTGTCTGGCTTGGCATTCCCAGTTGCCCACTTGGGTGAGTAGCGACGGTAAGAAGAACGACAAGAATTGGACCCGTGAGGAGGCTCTTCAGATTCTGAAGAACCACATCGAGAAAGTGGTGAAACATTATAAGGGCAAGGTGGCCGAGTGGGATGTGGTGAACGAGTGTCTGGACGATGACCAGTCGATTGTCCGTTCCAATACAGAGGGCTATACCTTGCGGAAGAATAGTGTGTGGACATTGGCTGTCGGCGAGGACGTCATCGACTCCGCGTTCGTCTGGGCCCATCGTGCCGATCCCGATGCCGTACTCTATCTGAATGACTATGGTGTGGAGTTCAGCAACAAGGCCAAGACCGCAGCCTTCTACAATCTCGCCATGCGCCTGAAGAAAAAGGACATCCCCATCGACGGTGTGGGCTTACAGTGCCATTTCTCCATCGGCGATTTGGACAGTGTGAAGTTGGATAACACCATTCGTCGTTTTGCCGAGGCTGGTCTGAAATGCATCATCACCGAACTGGATATGGGTATACCCTCCACAACAACCCAGAATAAGGAGGCGCAGGCTCGCGACTACCGTATCATCACGGATATCGTGCTGAACAACGACAATTGTCCCAATATGGTGATCTGGGGTCTGAAGGACAATAACAGTTGGCGTGAGTCTTCCAATCCGCTGCTCTACACCTCAAGCATTGGCAAGAAGCCGGCCTGGTATGCCGTGCGCTCTGCCCTGCGCCATCGCACGCTGACTGCCACAGGTATCTGTTCCTCCGTTTGGGAGGATGTAGGCACTCAAGATACCATCCTCTATGATCTCTTGGGCCGTCACGTGAAAGGTGAAGGCAGCCTGAAACCTGGCTTGTATATCACCAAAGGAGGAAGGAAGGTTATTGTAAAATAAGGGCTATCGCTTGATAAACTTACATGTGGCCTGATGTCCCTGGTGGTCGGTGACGGTGGCGATGAAGATGCCTGTTGGCAATTGTCCTATTGGCATTTCGGCATAGCCGCCAATCAGTTCGACTGGCAGGGACATCACGTTTTGTCCGGCAAGGTTGGCAATCCGGACTTGCAGAGGATCTGCCGACATACTGCGGATGATGAGGCTGCCCTTGGCATAGCGGATGCTGATGGACTCCGTGGCATCTACCATGATGTCGTGGATGCCTGCGCCTTGCGGTTGCTCTACGACAGTCAGGTAACTCGACAGGATGTTCGGCTTGGCGATGGTGGGGATATTCATGGCAAAGACATCGGCGCTCCCGTCAGGATAGCGGCCCACGCTCTCATTGCCCTGATGCCGGGTATAGGTGATCTGGTCGCACCACGACTCATCGGCGGCGGTCAGTATCACGTCGCCACCGTCGGCATCCAACTTGAAGTCGGCATGCAGTTGTGAGACGGGATCGAGTTTGTCGCACCAGACGATGAGATAGCCGTGTGCGGGGATCATGGTCTCTGCCTGCGTCTCGCCTTTGGTGATCTGATATTTCTTGGGTTTGGCCAGATTGTCGCTCAGGTACATGCCTTCCACATTGACGGGACTGCCGGTGGTATTGTAGAGTTCCACCCAGTCATTATGCTTCCAGTAGTCGTTGACAAAGACGCTATTGGCGGCGCTCACCTCATTGATGCGGACGGGTTTGATGCCCTGTGCCGCTTTTTCTTCGTCGGACAGCGGGGTGAAGCAGGCCACGAGTGACATGTTACTGTAGGCAGGCAGATTCATCACGGCTTCCGAGGAGAAGAATCCATCGGAACTTGATCCTAATGAGGTGAAGAGTTCCGCAGCCCAGTACTGGTCGCCGGAAGCGTACTTGTTGTTGTGGATCTCGACGGCGATGACGTTGTTGCCGCTCTTGAACAGCGATGACGAGAGAGTAAGGGTGCCCGTCAGGGGTGTGTCATCAGCGTAACTGGAGGAGAAACTGTCGAAACGGATCTCACCGCTGGGCATATTGAAGCGGCCCGCCTCCTTGCCGTTGACATAGACCACGAATCCATCGTCTACTTGGTAGTTCAGCAGGAATATATCGCTGCGGGTGGGAGTGGATTTGAGGCTGATGGTCTTGCGGAAGTAGGTGGTGGGATTTTTCCGGTTAGGATCGTCGCCGTAACTCACGGTGGTCTTTACGCCTGTCATCTTATAGCCTAAGGGTGCGGGACCTGATGACCAGCCGCTGTCGTTGAAGTCATCGGATGTCCAGTTTGAGGGGGCTGCGCCCTGGTCGTAGTATTTCCATGTGTCGTCGTTCTTGATGAGTTGTACGGAGGCACTGGAGCCTTTCTTCCATCCGGCGAAGGTATAGCCTGCGGGAGCCTTGGCCTCAAGCGTCACGGGTGCGAACAGTTGTCCGTTGAAGGCGGCGTAGGGCACGTTCAGATCGTTGATATAGAGGTTGGCGCCTTCTGTGTCGGTTGTCAACTTGACGTTTTGCTTCTTCACGCCAGAGAGTTTCATTGGCTGGTATTGTTGCAACTGGCCCATCATCGTGCCTATCCAGCCTTGCAATTTGTTCTTGATGTTGTTGGCAGCCTTGTCAGGCGTGTAGCCGTCCAACTCCGACATGGGTCGCATGGTGGCGGCGAGTTCGTCGACGATATTGGTAGCGCGATCCTTTTCAAAGACACTGCCAGCGACAATACAGAAGGTGTCGATGAACTTCCTGCGGAACTCGTCGTGATTGAGCAGGTTCAGGAAGAGTGCCACCATCTCCACCTGATTATTATAGGTGTTGAGCGACGAGATGCTGCGGCCCCAGGGATGGAAGGTAGAGTCGAGGTCGAAGCAGACAAAGCGGAAGCGCCCGTCGTTGCGACTTCGGTAGGCCTTGACGTTGTTATCCGGCCAGTCGTCGTTGCCGATGTAGAGTTCCACGGCCATGTAATTAATGAACTCGTCGATGTCGAGCAACGTCTTCACCTCGTCATATACACCAGTCTGGTTGATATTCTTGCTGATTCTACAGAGGTGAACGTAGGCCTCGTTGTCGCCGTTCTTGAAGGTCTTGTTTTCGAAGGCATCCAGTTCCTCGTCATCATAGCCCCAGTTGGCGTAGGCAAACTTGTCGTTGTTGGGCTCGCGCAGGTTCAGCACGCCGCGGAACTTGCCGTTGATGTACTCGGCCACTTGCACGGTGCTCTGTACGTCGACATCAATGCCAGAGCGCTGGATGATGGTGGTCAGGGCGGGGTCGGTGAAGCGGGCGTGGTTGTTCCATCCGTCGTTGCCGCCATTGCGGATGAGCAGTACCTTACTACGGATATAGGGCTTCTGCGGGAAGAAGGGATAATCGAGGTGATTCAGTCCGTCGAACACCTTGTTCGATTTAAGTTTCATCGAACGGGGAGAGGCGGCGCGCGTCCAACCGCCGGAGATGCTCACGTTCACATCCTGGTTGAAGAGCATGCCTTCCGTCGGACTGATGTAACTGAAGTTCACGGGGCGGTCCCAGTCCATATTGTAGTTGCGCTTCTCGTTCTGTCCGTTGCCGGTCTTGCCATTGGTGCCGTCGCCGTCGCAGTCGATGCCGATCTTGGGGTCGCTGAAATAGGCTTCGTCACCCACGATACTGATGATGGGGATGGTGTATTTCGTGCCGGTCTTGATGTAACTGCGGGTCACGGGCGGACTGGGCAGGTAGCCGTCCTGGAAGAGGCGGAACACGAAGTTGGTGGTATTGCTCACGGTGAACTGACCGCCACTGGAAGAATTGCTCTTGGCAGTGGGCATGCTGCCATCGGTGGTATAACGCAGGGTGGCACCCTCGGGGATTTGTACTTTCACATTCATTGAGTTGCTGAACAACTGGCTTCCCTGATCCACCACTGGTGCAGGTAACCGCTTGTCGGCAAACGTGGCGGTGGCATTGGTGGCACCAGGTGTGGCTTGGGCCGTCCATCCCCATTCCTCGCCGCCATCCTGCTTGCGGGCCCAGGCCGTGCGACTCAGGGCCTCAGGGTAGGTCACGCTGGTGACGAGTTTTCCATCGTAGTCACTCAGATAAATAGTGCCGCCGTCGCAGTTGAGCCTGAAAGGTGCTTGGTTGCTCTTGATGTTGTTGGAGCCGAGCCATATTACCTTGAAACCCTTGGCGGGGATCTTTGCCATATTACTTGGTAATCCCCATAGCATCAGGTTCTGGGCATCGTTGCTCAGATACATGTCGCTGATGTCCACGTCCTCGTCGCCAGGGTTATACAGTTCTATCCAACTGTCGAAGTTGATGGCGGGACTCATCACCTCGCCAGCGTTAGAGGCCATCAGTTCGTTGATGACCAGG
>JAFZNI010000336.1 GCA_017551005.1 Prevotella sp. | reverse complement strand
TGTTCGGCATCGGTGAGGTTTGTGGGGATGACACCCGTGGGGATGATGGCGTGGTGGTCGGTGACCTTCGAGGTGTCGAAGACGCGCTTCGATTTCTTCAACGGCTTGCCACCGATGGGTTTGATGAACTCTGCGTAAGGGGCGACACCTCCGAATTTCGTCTGGTAGAGACCGTTCATCGTCTGCGGACACTTGGGGTAGATATCATCGGATAGGTACTGCGTGTCGACACGGGGGTAGGTGGTGTATTTCTTCTCGTAGAGGCTTTGGATGAGGTTAAGTGTCATCTCTGCGGAGAAGGCGAACTTACGGTTGCAGTCTACTTGCAGCGAGGTGAGGTCGTAGAGTTGGGGTGGCTGTTCCTTACCAGCCTTCTTCTCCACCTTTGTCACCGTGAAAGGCTTGCCCTCGATGGTGGCAAAGGCCTTTTCACCTTCTTCCTTCGAGGTGAACTTTCCCTTAGTGGCGGTGAAAGTGGTGTCGCGATACACCGTTGCCAGTACCCAGTAGGGTTCTGGCTTGAAGTTCTCAATCTCTTTCTGGCGGTTGACGATGAGGGCAAGGGTAGGGGTCTGCACGCGACCGATGGAGAGCACCTGACGGTTCTGACCGTACTTCAGCGTGTAGAGGCGTGTGGCGTTCATGCCCAAAAGCCAGTCGCCGATGGCACGGGAGAGACCTGCGAGGTAGAGGGGCTGGTAGTCGGCCTGGTCCTTCAGGTTGGCGAAACCCTCGCGGATGGCCTCGTCGGTCATCGAAGAGATCCAGAGTCGCTTCACAGGACATTTGGCCTGTGCCTTCTGCATCACCCACCGTTGGATGAGTTCTCCCTCCTGACCGGCGTCACCACAGTTCACGATACCGTCGGCAGCCTGCATCAGTCGTTCGATGGTGGCAAACTGTTTCTTGATACCGTTGTCATCGATGAGTTTGATACCGAAGCGCGGCGGCACCATCGGCAGTTGCGTCAGGGCCCACGATTTCCAGGTCGGGGTGTAGTCGCCCGGCTCCTTCAAAGTACACAGGTGACCGAATGTCCATGTCACCTGGTAACCGTTACCTTCCATATACCCGTCGTGCGAGGTTGTCGCCCCGATAATCCGTGCGATATCTCTTGCCACACTGGGCTTCTCAGCAATGCATACAATCATTTCGGGGGACAAAGGTACGAATAAGTGAGTGAAAAACCAAATTTATTTGGATTTTTCCGTTTTTAAACCTAAAGACTTGTTTTTGCTGCTTCCTGCGCTGCGATGACGCGGTCGCACCATTGGTCGAACTCGGGGTCTTCCTCTTGGAGTTCGGGGTGGGCGAGGATATAGGCCACGCAACGGCGCACCCCCTCGTCGAAACGGGTGGTGGCACAGAAACCAGGCACGGCGCGCTTCAGTTTCGAGCAGTCGAAGACGACGGTAGCGGCCTTGTCGCCGATGAGATTGCCGGTGAAATCCCACGCCTTGGGCGAGGTGGCAGCGAGGAAGTCGGATGCGATATGATAGAGTTTGGGTGTCACGTCGAGGGCTCGGCCTACGCACTCATAGATCTGGTTCCACGTCAACTGTTCGTCGCTCATAATCTGGAATGCCTCGCCGATGGCCTTGGGATTGCCAAGCAGGCCGATGAAGCCGCGGGCAAAGTCCTCATTCCATGTCAGTGTCCAAAGGGAAGAACCGTCGCCATGCACTAACACGGGTTTGCCTTCCATCATGCGTTTCAGTACCTGCCAACTGCCTTTCAGTCCGTGGACACTCAGGGGTACGGCGCGTTCGCAGTAGGTGTGCGAGGGACGGATGATGGTGACTGGGAAACCGTCTTCGCGATAAGCCTTCATCAACAGATCCTCACAGGCAATCTTGTTGCGGGAGTACTCCCAATAGGGATTGGCGAGTGCCGTTCCCTCTGTGATGACGTGACTGGCAGCAGGCTTGTTATAGGCAGAGGCGGATGAGATATAGACATATTGTTTGGTGCGCCCCTGGAAGAGACGGATGTCGCGTTCCACCTGCGAGGGTAGGAATCCAATGAACTCACAGACAGCATCAAACTGTGCGTCGCCCAACAGTTGTAGGACTGTGTCGGTATCGTTGATATCGGCGATGATTAGTCTGATGTTCGTGGGTAGTTCTGAGGCACGTGAGCCGCGGTTCAACAGCCACAGGTCGTGGCCACTCTCTGCTAACTGTCTGGTGATGGCACTGCTGATAGTGCCAGTTCCACCTATTATTAATATCTTCATCCTCTTGCCATTTTGTAGATTGCTTCCATATCCTCGGCCTTGAGTACCTTTAGG
Source organism: Prevotella sp. (assembly GCA_017551005.1). Classification (GTDB taxonomy): domain Bacteria; phylum Bacteroidota; class Bacteroidia; order Bacteroidales; family Bacteroidaceae; genus Prevotella. The sequence continues at coordinate 11,080 of JAFZNI010000336.1, read as the reverse complement.
CATCCACAGGTCGAGGTGTAGTCGCGGCTGCACTTGCGCGTCATCTCCTTGATTTCGGCATCGGTGATATCCTTGCCGATGAGTTCCTTAATGTTGATGGGCATTCCTATCGCTTTATAGAACCGTTCCATCGCCTCGATGCCCTTGAGGGCTGTGCCTTCGGGGTCGGTGAAGTCGTTGGGAACATCCATCACATTGACGGCAAAGCGTACGAAGCGACTCAGGTTCTCGTGCATCACGTAGCGGGCCCAACTGGGCCAGATGGCAGCGAGACCGGCACCATGGGTGACATCGAACATGCCACTGAGTTCGTGCTCCAACTGGTGGGTGGCCCAGTCGTCGGCCACACCACAGCCCGTCAGTCCGTTGTGGGCGATGCTACCGCCCCACATGATCTGGGCGCGGTAACGGTAGTCCTCAGGATCTTTCAGCACGGCAAAAACAGCATCTTTCATGCTGCGCAACACGGCTTCTGCAAGATTGGTGGTGAAGTCCATGTCATCGTCCTTGGTGAAGTAGCGCTCCATGGTGTGCATCATCATATCGGTGACACCTGCTGCCGTCTGATAGGGGGGCAGGGTGAAGGTGCGACGGGGATTCATGATGGCAAATTTGGGGCGCGACAGATTGTTGGAATAGCCAAGTTTCACGTCGCCGTTTTCGTTAGTGATGACACTGGCTTCACTCATCTCACTGCCAGCGGCGGGGATGGTCAGCACGCAGGCTACTGGCAGCATCGCTGTGGCATTGGCCTTGCCAAGATAGAAGTCCCACACGTTGCCCTCGTAAGGCACGCCGTAGGCGATACATTTCGATGAGTCGATGACACTGCCGCCACCCACGGCAAGGATAAAGTCAATGCCTTCCTGCCGACAGATGTCAATGCCTTTCTGTGCCAGTGAGAGTCTGGGGTTTGGCACCACACCGCCGAGTTTGACGAACGCGATGCCACCTTCTTGCAGCAGACCGCAGATCTTGTCCAGCAGACCAGACTTAACGGCACTCTGGCCACCATAATGTACTAGCACCTTCGTGCCACCGTATTTATTCACGAGAGTAGCCACCTGCTCTTCTGATTGTTCACCGAACACCACTTCCGTTGGTGCATAGTAATTAAAATCTTTCATTTTCTTAATTATTTAATGATTGTAGAAACACTTAATGGCAATTGTGCCGACGAGCCACCCGCGAGGACGGTCATCTCACCGGGTTCCAGCATCCACACCTGGGCGGCTTCATCCCAGTGGCAGAGGTCAGAACGGCGCAGGGGGATGGTGACAGTCTTGCTTTCGCCTCTCTTCAGGGCCACACGCTTGAAACCTTTGAGTTCCTTTACGGGACGCTCAATGCGGGATGTGGGGCGCGAGACATAGACCTGTGCCACCTCTTCGGCTTCAAACTGGGTATTGTTGGCTATCGTGAAACTCACGTCGAAGCCATCGAGGGTGGGACTCACCTTTAAGTCGCTATACTGGAACGTAGCGTATGAGAGTCCGTGACCGAAAGGATAGGCAGGGGCGACATCCTTGCAGTCGTACCAGCGGTAGCCCACAAGGTCTTGTTCAGCGTAATCGGCGACGAGTTGTTGGCGGCGGTCATTGCTGCGGTTGCGGGTGATGTCGACGAAGATATCACCCTGATTGTTGTTGGCGACGTTCTGCGGATAGGTGCCTGTGGCGTAGGCTGGCACATCTTCCAGTTTCTTCGGCCACGACATGGGCAGTTTGCCGGAGGGCACGATGTTGCCGTTCAAGACCTCGGCGATGGCCAGTCCGCCCATCGAGCCGTTGAACCACGACACCAACAGGGCAGGCGAGACGGCATCGACGGTGCTGATGTCCACCGGGCCACCGGCGACAATGACGGTGATGAGCCGTGGGTTTGCCTTGGCTAAGGCCTGGGCCAGTTCATCCTGTCCCGAGGGCAGGGTGATGCTCTTACGGTCGGAACCCTCAGTCTCCACCTCGCGGTTATCACCGGCGAAGAATATCACGAGGTCGGCACCCTTTGCCACCTTCACGGCCTCAGCCATCAGTTTCTTGTCGGCTGACTGCTGCGGACTCTGACGTTTATTGCGACTGTCTCTGTCGAAACTCTTGTAGCCTGGTGCGTAGGTGATCTTTATCCCGCCGCCGAGTACGGCCTGCAAGCCTTCGAGAGGCGTAACCTCCTTGCGTGTCTTCACGCCGGCACCCACGCCGCCGAGAGCCATCTTCGTCACGGCATTCTCGCCGATGACGGCGATACGCTTCACCTCCGTCAGGTTGATGGGCAGCAAGGGCCAAGGTTGGTTTTTCGCCGCTTTCAAAGCGTGTTTCCCGACAATGGGCTCGTTCTTCAACAGTACGATGCTCCGCCGCGCCACTTGTAGGGCCGTCAGCATCTCCTCGTCGTTGCCTACGGGCTTGCTGTTTGCCACAGCCTTGTCGATGGGCTTCACCGCCATACGTACGCGGAGTATCTCACGCACACGTAGATTAATAACGTCTTCACTTACCTTGCCCGCCTTCACCGAGTCGAGCAGGGCCTGACCGAAGAAGCGGTTGCCAGGCATCTCCACGTTCATACCCGCCGTGACGGCATCTACCGTGGAATGCACACCGCCCCAGTCGCTGATGACCAGACCCGGGAATCCCCATTGCTGGCGCAGGATGGTGGTGAGCAACGGCTCGTTCTCCGAGCACCAGCGTCCGTTCACTTTGTTGTAGGCCGCCATCACACCCCAGGCGTCGGCCTCGCGCACGGCCATCTCGAAGGGGCGCAGGTAGATCTCATGCATCGCACGGTCGGAGATATGCACATCCACGAAACCGCGATAGTCCTCTTGGTTGTTCAGCGCATAGTGCTTCAGACAGACCGCCGTGCCGTCATCCTGCGAACCCTTGGTGTAGGCCACGGCGAGCATACCACTCAGCAGCGGGTCTTCGCTCAGGTATTCGTAGGTGCGCCCGCCGGTAGGGATGCGCTGTATGTTGATGGCTGGACCGAGAATCATGTCCTTGCCGCGCAACCTTGCCTCACGACTCATGCCTCGTCCGTAGGCGTATGCCCACTCGGTGCTCCATGTGGCGGCGAGGGCTGAGCCTGTGGGGAAGAAGGTGGCAGAGTCGGTGGTCAGGTTGGCGGAGTTCCACGAGTGGGGCTCCATCTCCTCGCGGATGCCGAAGGGTCCGTCGGCATACTCCATGTCAGCGATACCGAGGCGGGGGATGCCTGCCGAGGAGAACATGTTCTTACCGTGCAGCATGTCGATCTTCTCTTCGAGGGTCATGCCGCTAATGATGTTGTCAATCTGCTGCTCGTGGCTGAGCAGCGGGCTCTTGGCGGTGGTCTGCGCCAAGGCTGTGGTGCCGCAGACGATGGCGGCAGCCGCGAATAGGATTCTTCCAGGATGTTTCATATTACTTAGAGTTGTTAGTCTTATTTGAATTTGATTTAGAATCTTCGTTGTTGTCTCTGACCGCCTTGTTGTCTTTGGCCACCCTGTTGGTTGCGGTTACCGCCGCTGTTGCCCCATGTCTTATCATAGCGGCCTTCGGTGTCAACCTTGCCGCCGAACATGTTCAGACGGTAGCGTACGTGCAGCATCGCATACGAGTTGATGCCGTTGTAGCGTGTGTCGCTGCGGCCCGTGGCACCCACCCAGCGGTTATAGTTGCTCTGCTGCCGCAACAGGTCGTAGAAGTTGAGTGCCACCACGAGCGTCTTGCTTTTGAGGAAGGTCTTGGATATCTGTCCGTTCCAGATCAGTTCGTTGGTGTTCGACGACGGGTCGTTGTATCCCCTTCGCGAGTTCTCGTGGATGTTGGTGCTGATTTCCAGACCGATGGGCGTGCGTAGGATTACCTGTCCGCCGTAGTTGAACTGCCATGTGTCGAGGTTGGCCGATGGCTGGAGTTCATTGCGGGTGTGCTGGTAGTTGCACCAGCCGTCGAGGGTCACTTCCAGCCAGTCGTTGCGGTAACTCAGGTTCAGACGCTCGCTGATGTTGTAGGAGCGTGTGGTATTCTTGGCGGCATCGGCTTTCTGCTGTGCCACGTAACTCACATAGTTGTTGTAGCGCAAGCGGGTGTCGGTGCCGATATTCCAGTGGGCGGTGGTGTCGATGGCGGTGTTGAAGGTCATACCACTATTCACATCCCAGTTGCCGTTGATGTTCTCGGGCTGCGAGATGCTTCCGCCCGTCTCAGGGTTGTAACTCACCAGGTTCGAGATGGCATTGCGCGTGTTGCGGTAGTTGGCATAGAGCACGATTGAGCGCTTGTACCTCTGGATGTAGTTGTTGTAATAGATGTTGAGCGAGTTGGTGAACTGCGGTTTCAGTCCGGGATTACCCTTTGTGATGTAGAGAGGGTTGGAGTCATCGGTGATGTCGAGCAGTTGCGTGATGTCGGGCTGGCGTGTGTCACCGCGGTACTGCACACGGATGGAGTGCTGGTCGGTGAACTTGTAACGGAAGTCGAGCGTCGGCGTGATGTTCGTCACGTTGCGGATGGTGTCCACATAGTGGTTGCGGTAGTCCTGTATGAAATTGGAGTGCTGCGGCTGTACCAGGATGCCGACGTTGTACTCGTACTTCTCCTGATAGTAGCGCAGCATCAGGCGGATATTGTGCGTGTAGTTCTTGTACTCGGAGTAGCGGCTGAGGCTCTTGTCGAAGTACTCGTTCAAATTGTCACGTACACTGCCGAGCCATGGGTCCCAGTCGCGGTACTGGGGTTCGATGCCTGTGAAGGGATTCACTGGCATGCTACTGAAATCGTAGGTCTTGCGGTCGCTCTTGTTCTGGTTGTAGCGCAGTTCGTAACTGGCCTGCAAGTGGGCACCCTTCCAGAGGGGTTCGCTGTAAGTGGTGCTCATCACGTAACCGCTGTTGTCGCTCGGTGTGGTGTTGTAGCGGGCGGTGAAATAGGTGGAGTCCTGTCCGGCCAGGTTCTTGACCTGGAAGAGATGGACCTCGTTGTTCGAGGTGTTCTCCTGCTGGTTGTCGCCCATGCTGCCCTCAAAGCGTACGGTGATGTTGCGGCCCTTCGGGTTGAGGCGGCGGAACAGTTGTAGCATACCCCAGGCGTTCTTGTTCTTGCCGTACGAGAGGTTGGCCTGTACGTTGTGGTTCACAGCCTTCTGCCTATTGTACATCTCGGCGATGCCCTCGTCAGAGAGCGGATCGGCGACGTAAAGGTACGGGTCGTCGGAGAAGGTGGCCGACACGGATACCTGTCTGCCGTCGTTGGTGCCGTAACTGCCGTTGGCGCGCATCAGAATGGTGGTCAGTGTGTCGGGCTTCCACTCGAAGCGCATATTGCCATTCCAGTTGTTGTTGCGCGTGAGGTTCGTTGAATTGCTGTTCGAGAAGGTGCGATAGTTCTCGCTGTAAAAGTTCTCGCTGGTGTTCTCGGTGGCGTTGTCGCCGTCGCGGTGGTTATAGCGGATGTTCAGGTCGGCCTTTACCTTCTTGCCGTCATCGTAGTTCAGGTTCAGGCCCGCCATCTTACGGGCGTTCAGGCCGCGGTTGTTCCACCAGCCGGCGTTTTCCTCTTTGTTGTTCAGGTTGCCCATCAGCATGATGCGGGTATTGTCTGTAAAACTGCTTCCCATCCCTCGTGAGGCGTAGCGGTGCTGCGTGCCGCCGGCGATGTCGAGGTTAGTCATATAGCCTCGGTTCATGCCTTTCTTCACCGTGAAGTCGAGCACGGTCTCCTTCTCGCCGTCCTCAATGCCGGTGATGCGGGCCTGGTCGCTCGACTGGTCGTAGAACTTCACGTTCTGGATGATGTTGATGGGCAGGTTCTTGATGGCCGTCTCGATGTCGCCCAGCATGAATTCTTTGCCGTCGAGCAGGATCTTCTTCACTTCCTTACCATTGATGGTGATGTTGCCGTCTTCGTCGACCTCTGCACCGGGCATGCGCTTGATGAGTTCCTCGATGGCAGAGCCTTCGGGGGTGCGGATGGCTTCTGGGTTAAACACGAGGGTGTCCTTACGTACCACGACCTGTGCCGCGCGTCCCACGACAACGGCTTCTTTCAGCATGATGCTCTCAGGCGACATGAGTAGTCGGCCCAAGTCCTGGTTCTGGTAGCGGCGGAGGGTGACCTCGCGCTCAATATTCTGGTAGCCGACAGAGGATATCTTCAGGCGGAAGGTGCCGTTCGACGGGGCCTCAATGATGAAGTTGCCCTTGATGTCGCTGACCGTTCCGCCCACGAACGTGCTGTCCTGGGTAAGGAACAACTGGACGGTAGCCTGTATCATCGGCTCCTTCTGGTCGGAGTCGAGCAATTGTCCGCTGATGGTGAGTCGTCTGTTTTCTTCGTTTTCCTCCTGGGCTTTTGCGCCGGTCGCTGCCAGTAGCCAGAGGGCTAAAAAAAGTGTAATGTGTCGCATGATAATCTAATAATATAATCTATCTATAAATTCGTGGGTAATGTGATGATGAAACGCGAACCGTTGGCATAGGTCTCGTCGAGGGTAATACTGCCTCCGAGCAGACGCGCAGTGTGCTGGCACAACGGGAGCCCGAGACCAATCCCCTCCGAGAAAGTGTTTAGTTTAGTAAACTGGTTGAAGATGTGGCTGCGTTCCGTTTCGGGGATGCCAGAACCAGTGTCGCTGACAGAGAATACGACGGTGTCGGCATTGGGGTGCTGGCAACCGATGGTGATATGCCCTTCCTGGGTGAACTTGTTGGCGTTATCGAGCAGTTCGTTGAGGATGAACAACAAGGCATTCTTGTCGGTATGTATCATAAAGGTGTCAGGCACGTCAGACTCCACGACAATCCTGACTCTGTCCGGGTTGCGGAGTGTGATGGTGGCTGCGACTTCACGACAGAGCGCGTTGCATCCGACAGTGGTCTGCTTTGTTGCCTGTTGTTTGTCACCGTTGGAGGAGGCAATGAGCAAACGGGTGATATGGCTGATGGCCTTGGCACTCGACTTCATACGGGAGGTGATGTCTGCCAGTTCATGTTCTGGAATATCTTCGTTGATGTCGGAAAGAACCTGCGTGAAGCCGTTGATGATGTTGAGCGGTGTCCGTATCTGATGGGCCATGTCCTGCACAAATGCGGTCTTCCGTTCCTCTGCCTCACGAGCCATGTGGTAGGCATGTTGCAAGGCCTGATTCTGCTGTTCCATCTCGGTGTTGATTTGTTGGATCTTACTGACATGGTCAGCCAACGACTGCTGCATCACAACAAAACTGTTCTGTAATTGTCCTACCGTGTCTTGACGGTTGCTGTAGGGTAAGGTCTCATCGAAATGTCCGTCGGCAATACGTTGTGCTGAGATAGCAAGTTGGTTCAGCGGGGCGATGGCACGGCGGATGATCTGATAGCAGATGATGAGCAGTATGATGAGTGACAGGCTGATGATAGCCCAGACGGTATACAACAGACGGTTATAGCCACTAAAGACGTCGCTGTCGGGGCAGACGATGGCAATGCTCCATCCTGTACGCTCCAATGGTCTGTAGAATATATGGGCGGGATTCCCGTCGACAATCATCTGCCATATTCCGCTTTGTCCTTCCAGCATGGAATGGCCTAAGACAATCACATCGTTGAGGGCTTGTGGGTCAGGGTCGGAGAAGATCGTCTCGCGTACCAGTTTGTCAGTATCTGGATGTACGATGTAGCGTCCGTCGTGACCAAGCATGATGGCAGAAGAGTTCGGATAGGCCGCGACGGTGGTAACCGCCTGCGACAACCATTTCAGCAACAGGTCAGTGCAGAGTACACCGACAGGTTCTCCATTGGGGTCGTACAGCGGTTTTACATAGGAATAGTTGTATTCCGACGAAGTCAGGATACCTGGTGCATCGTCGATATACGGTTCCATCCAGATGGCGCGTTTCTTTTCCCAGGGGTTCTTAAACCACTCTTGTTCATAGTATTTGTGCTGCTCTATCACAGTGGTGATACTGTCGCCCTGTCTGAGTGAGTAAGCCGAGAAGGAATGACCATATTGAGGGAAATAGTCTGGTTTCATGGCAATGGTGAACCCCAGGATGTCGGGATGCTGTTCCAGCATCCTGCGGGTATATGCTAACAGAGAGTCGGGCTGGAGATGACGCTGTATGACGGATTCCATCTCTGCCGTGGCTTTCTCTGTCTGATCCATGATGGCTGAGATATGAAGCACGGTCTCATCGAGTGCCTGTGTGGCATGAAGGACTGCCTCCTTACGTGTTTGCTGCTTGGATTCATAGAACAGAATGCTGAGTGACACACAGAACACGCCGCCAACTACCAGCAGGATGAGCAGGCCAAGTCGCAGCGACAGGTGCTGTTGGATATATGTCATCAGGCTTTTCATGGTGTCGTGGGTTTTTCTTGGGTGTTGGGTTTATTCAACATCTGGTCCAGTAGGAAGGTCACCTCATCTGTGTAAGACAGCATTTGAATCTGAATCTTCATCATGTCGGTCTTAGAGAGTTCCTTGTAGTGGTCACAGAGTGTGTCTGTCAGTTCCGTAATGGCATCAACGTTCTGTACCATCTGTTCTGTCATGCGACTGAGGAACTGGCTCTTGATGCTGTCCGAATCCTGTACCTGTTTGTAGGCCGCCTGCAGTTCGTCGTTCTGTTGAAGAAGGGTGCTGCGTTTCTGTTGCATCTCTGAGATATAATCCGACAAGGAGTGCTGCATCGTTATGAAACTGTTCTGCAGTTGACCTATCTCGTCTTTGTTGGAACTATTCTTGAGTTCCTCGTCGAGATTGTTTTGGGCGATGCGCTGTGCTGAGACTGCAAGCAGACTCAACGGGTGGAGATGGCGGGAGATGACCCACCAGCAGATGATCAACAGGATGACCAGACTGACGAAGGCGGTCAGGATTGACAGCAGCAGTACGTTTGAAAAATGAGACATCAAGTAGCATATCACACCGAAGATCAGTGCTGCAAACCCCACCACCCAGAGGGTAATCTGGGTGGAAAGGGTAGGGCGGATATGCGATGTCTGTTTCATGTCAGTCTTTTATTTGGATGCTCCGACGATGTCTTTTAAAGCGGAACCGAAGATGATATACTGGGTGTTGCCGGCAATGGTTCCCTCGTTCTGTCCCCAGAGGAAGGGCCAGTCATCGTAGTTCTCAAAGTGGTCGGGCTTGCGGAAGAGCAGACCAGGTGCCACATTGCCGGGGATGGCGGAGAAGTCCGCACGGTTATTGCCGTAGAATACCTGCTTGGGACGGGTGGCACCCACGACGGCTACAAACGAATAATTATGGTAGGGGTGGCAGCCATAGAGCCAGTTGGACACACGGTAGACCTCATCCTTGCTCACAATATCGGGGAAGTAGATGTGAGCGTAGTTCACGGTGATGCCGAAGTTCAGCACGGCGTTGATACCAGCCCAGTTGCCCAGTCCGATGGGAACACCGTAGGGATTCTGCTGGTCGAAGCCCTTGATATAGGCCTCGTATTTCTCCACGTATGGACGGAGTTTCTGCTTGTAGGCCTCGTCCATATAAGGCACGGCGTCGAGGGCTGTCTGCATGGTGTTCGACACGTTGCGGTCAAGGGCTGGCCATATCTGCTGCTCATAGTTGTCGCGATACTGTTGCTCCTTGGTGGCAGCGTAGAGTTGCAGGTTGGTGGCTAAGTCGCCACGATTGTTACGGGCACGGGGCTGACGACGGCGGGCCGTATTGTTATTGCCATTGCCATCACCGGTGCCGGTGAGCCAGTTCGCATCTGCTTCGGCCTGGGCGTCGAAGCGCTGGTTGCGCTGGGCCATCAGTTCGGTAGCCTCCTGCATCAGTCGTTTTGACTGGGTAAGGGCGCGCTGGGCAAGATCGTCGTTATAGTCCGTGAGTGCACGAGAGGCGGCAGCGAACATCGTGGCAGCCTGGAAGTCGAGACTGGGGTTACGGGTGGTGAAGGCCCACATGTCGTCGGGCGTCCCACTGCGCTTGCCGTCGGCAGACACCTCGTAGGGTTTCAGCGACGGATCATAGTGCAGACCGTCAGTGATGCTGGCCGCATCGCCGAGATGGTGGTAGTTGTCGAGGATGGAGTTGGAGAGGGTAGAGGCCATGTGACCGATCTGCTCTGCCTGGGCCACGAGGTTCAGTGTACCGTGTTCGATGAACTGCAGGATGTCAGGTGTGCCGTCGGGACGGTGCAGATCCACGTAGCGCTGTTTCTGACTGACGAACGTCTCATCGCGCAGAGGCTTGAAGAGTTCCCAGGTACGGATGAAGTTCTGTACGACATTGATGTTCGAACCCGTCTCGATGTCGAAGTCACCCGCATCGAAGAAACCGCCGATGTTCAGTCCGGGGATGAGTTCGTAGGGTTTGTACTTCGTGTCGGTCTGCGCGCCTTGATGGTGCAGGTCGAAGTGGTCGCTCTCAGGTGCCTGCAGATAGCCTTCCTTGAATGGTTCTCCGTGCCAGGTGCGGTAACCCTCGTTGACGTACATGTGGTTCATGTGGATGGGCACCCACACGTCGGTGGTGGCATCTGTGATCTTGTCGTAGACGTGTTCGTCAATGAGGAAATCGTTAGTCTTGGTATTGCCATACTGGATATAATAGACACCAGGCTGCTTCACGGAAGAGAAGTCAAACTTCACATAATTATACTTAAAATAAGGCCCCCACAACTGGAGATTGCCCTTATATGCCTCGGTTGTCGTACCGTCAGTATTGATACGCATCAGCGTGGCGGTGGCCAGCGGTTTGTCTGCCTTGTCGAGTTCAATGACGGCTACCTTCGGCTGTTTGGGAATATACCCCACCTGTGAGAACCCGATGTTCGGCTCTCGGATCCAACCCGGGATGGCGTGTGGCTCCACGGTCCAGGTGATGACCTTGCCGGTTTTACCCTTGGGCAGTATGCTGCGCAGTACGAACCAGCCATTCTGTGCCAGCATTCGTCCGTCATAGAGTTTCAGTTCGGCATCGTCGCTGCTGATGCGGATCATACGTTCCGGACTATCGGAAGCCATGATGATGCTATGGCCTGTCTCGATAGGCAACGGGTCAATGAAACGGTCTGTACCTCTGTCGTCGTAGGTCTTGAAACCTTTGAACTGACGGGGTTTCTCACTGTTCGGACGGGTGATGGTCTG
>JAFZNI010000335.1 GCA_017551005.1 Prevotella sp. | reverse complement strand
TATTATCGTACCAACTTTTTGCTCAGAAAACTATGAAAAACACCGAGGGGGTGCCTCACGGCAGGGGGCTCGCAGCCCCCGAGAGCGGTGTCTCTCCTGTCTTACTCTATCGTTAGCGTCTGCAAACATAGTAACTATATCTTTTTTATTGTTATTACTTCATGATAACTTTCATACCGTTACGGATATACAGGCCCCTCTTCGTAGGCTTACCGTCCAGTTTCTGACCGTCGAGGGTGTACCATTTCTCATTGCCTTCATCAGCGTCGAACTGGATGGTATTGATACCTGCCGACTCGTTGTCCACGCTGATACCCAGGCTACGCGCCATGGCCGGGTTGCTCTTGCGCAGTACGGCTTTACAGGGGCTTACCGACGTATTGTCTGTAGGCTGCAACTCATGGAACGTATTATTAAACAGAATATAGTACTCCGTCGGGATGAAGTGGGTGCTGACGGTGGCAGGCACCAGTTCGTTGCCTTCGTAACTCCGGGCGTCCTCTGTTGTTGGGGTCATACCAGAAGGACGGTCGGCACTGGGCCATACCCTGAGGTCGTAACTGCCGGGGGCGCCGCCCATCAACACACCATTGTTGGCCTTGATGATGATGCGTTCCTTACCTTCCACATTGGCAGTCGTCTCTTTGATGGCAATGGCAGCGACAGACGATAGGTCGTCAGACTTACAGATATAGGCTGTAAGTCCTTCCGGCACCACGATGTCCACGCCACTGGAGAGGGTCCAGTACTGCGTCGTCGGCATGACGGTGGTCATCACCTTACCGGCCTCATACTCAGCCTTTAGACCAATACACAGGGCATAGTCATCGAGCAGGGCCAACGGCGTGTGTATCCAGGCGGTCGTACTCTCCGTCTCGTCGAGTCGGAAGGCGTGTGCTGCCACGCTAATCATCTCCTCTGTGTCAGGCATGTAGACATCCGTAACGGGTACGTTGGCATCGGTCACAATGATATCGCTGCCCACACCATAGATAGCACCCGTCGAACCATCAAAGTTTTTCAGAGTGGCGGGGATATACATACTTACGCCATCAGCGATGCCGTTGACAGGATCGGGATTGATGATGTTCACATGGTCGATGCGTAGCGTCCCATCATCCATCACGGTCAGGAAGGCATCATTGTCCACCAGTTCGTTCGTGTCATTCCGTCGCACCTCGATACCACTGTGACGGCGGTCGAAGACAGTCTGACGGATGGTGGCAGTCGTCGCAGTCTGCTGTCCTTCTGCCGCAAGCATGTAGTTAGCCACGCTCTCGCCGCCAAGGGTCAGGCCACTGATGAACACGGTCTTGCCCTCTCCTGCCTCAGCATTCTCGAACTTACCGGTGGCCATCACGGTCAGGTTGTCACCGGCAAGGATACCATCAAACTGAGTGTTGTCAAATACCAGCGTGGCATCAGTATTGCCATCGTAGTCCTTGTCCTGGGCCGTAATACCGCTGACCACCACAGGCCGCTTCGTGATAGTACCGTTCACCTGGGTGGGATAAATCACCTCGTAATTCTCTAACTTGGTATTGGCCCCGACCGTCACGACAGCCTGGCTGCTATTCACTGTCACCGTCTTGTCGGTGCCAGCGTTCGCATTGTCAAACGTACCCGTCAGACCGGCGATGGTCAGGCTCTCTCCTTTCACACGCGTATCGACGGTCACACTCACTTCAGCGTCGGTCTTACCGTCGTAGGCCTTTGGCGTAACGGTTACGGTGAGTGCAGCCACCTTCTTGTTGATGGTCTGATAGCCGTCAATGACGCTGAACGTCACAGTGCTGAAATTAGCATTGGTATTGGCAAACTGATTGGCAGCCAAGCCCATGTTCGTCGTACCTTGATCGGTACGTGCTGCGTTGGCCGTACCGCTGAATGTAAAGTCTGCTTCCTGATAGAGACTATTACTGAAAATGACATCGTAGCCGCTCACCTTGTGCTCCGTGCCGTCATAGACCACGATGTCACGATGGCCCTTGATGGTCACGGTGGCGGTAATGGGACTGATGGTCTGGTAGCCATCGGTCACGTTGAATGTCACATTGGAGAAATCTGTGTTCGTATTCGTAAACTGTGAGGCATCCAGACCCATCATGGTCGTACCCGCGTCAGTACGCTTCACCTCGGACGTGCCGCTGAAGGTGAAGTCGCTCTCCTTATAGAGCGGGTTACTGATCTTCACGTCGTAGCCGCTCACGCTGTGCTCCGTGCCATCGTAGTCGACGGTACTGTTGTGACCGGTGATGGTTACCACCACATCAGTGATTGAAGTGATGTGCAGGTAGCCGTCGGTCACGTTGAATGTCACAGGATCGAAGTTCGGGCTGATGTTCGTGAACTGGTCCTCAGCCAGCCCCATATAGGTCGTACCCTCGTCGGTGCGCTTCGCCTCGGCCGTGCCACTGAAGGTGAAGTCCGATTCCTTATAAAGCACATTGCTGAAACTGACATCATAGCCGCTCACACTATGCTCCGTGCCGTCGTATGTCAACGTATTATTGTGGCCGGTGATAGTCACAGTAGCAGCAATAGGACTGATTTCCTGATAGCCATCGGTCACGATGAATGTCACGGTGCCGAAGTTCGTGTTCGTATTCTTAAACTGCGACATATCCAGTCCCATCATGGTCTTACCTGCGTCGGTGCACTTCGCCTCGGCCGTACCGCTGAAGGTGAAGTCATTCACCGTATAGTGGTCGTTGTTGATTTTTACATCGTAGCCAGTCACACTGTGTTCTGTGCCATCGTAGTCGGTGGTATTGAAGTGACCGGTAATGATAACTATCACTTCATCGATCGATGTGATTTCCTGGTAGCCGTCGGTCACGTTGAATGTCACATTGGCAAAGTTGGCATTGTTGTTCGTAAACTGATTCTTAGCCAGTTCCATATAGGTCGTACCCGCTTCCGTACGGGCGGCCTTAGCCGTGCCGCTGAAAGTGAAGTCACTTTCCGTGTAGAGCGGGTTGCTAATCTCCACATCGTAGCCGGTCACGCTGTGTTCTGCACCATCGTATGCCGCCTTGTTGTTATGGCCGGTGATGGTCACGACAACACCCGTAAGCGGTGTGATAGCGAAGGTCGTGGTGGCAGTACCGAAGTACTTTCCTATACCACTTACCGTGACGGTGGCCGTACCGAAGTTTGTGTTCGCACTGTAGCCAACGGTGTACTCCGTGCTGGCAATAAGCGGCGTACTGCCAATCTTAACGGTGGGTGTCGGTGTCTGCGCAGTTCCGTTATAGGTATATGACTCTGCAGGCAGCGCCACAGTGACCTGACGGAACACGGCAGTTACATAGACATCGTAGCCTTCCGTCGGCATGGTGAACGAATAGGTGCCGTCCCCATTGTTCGTCACATCAATGGTGTACATAGGGATGGGCGCACGCTGACGGCCCTCTGCACCACCAGCGTCAGTATAAGCCTTCACCGACAGGTCATCGAAGTTCAGGAAATAATCGGCATCGGGCACGGCTGTCAGCGTCACCTTCGAGTCACTGGTCGATGTGGTGATGCTACCGTGCGTCAGCGCCTCATCGATGGTTACGGTGCCGGTTGCACCCCACCCTGTCAGGCTTACCAGAGCCAACAGCATGGTAGTAATGTATCTTCCAATCATATTATTCATATATCTCATAGTTCGTCCTCCTTTCATCATTTAATCATCACTTTCTTTCCCTTTGAGCGTCCGTCGGCAGGTATCATGATGTAGAGACCCTTTGCTGTAGGCTTGCCGTCCAGTTTACGGCCGTCCAGTGAGTACCAGTTGCCGTCTTCCTCGTCCGACCACAAGATATTGTCGATGCCGCTCAACTCGCCATCGACCACGATGCTCAGGCTGCGGGCGCCAGCGGCACTGCTGATGACCACATAGCAGCGATATTGTGGAACGATGCCCTCGCGGCTCCACACGAACTTCTCGTCCTTGAGGATATATATTTCTCCGGCGATAGTCGTCACGTCGGTGCCTGCAGCATCAGTGACGCCTACAAACTCCGGTACACTGCTGAAAGTCTGTGCATCGGCCTTTCTCAATTTGTAGGTTCCTGCCGTCTCAACATATAGGATCATCGACACGTTCTTTCCGATAGCGTTTTGCTCCGTCAGCACCACGCCACGCTCCACGCTTACGGCACTTACGGTGTAGGCCTTCACCCCAGTAGAAGGCAGAAGCAAGTCGAAGGGTGAACAGAACGTCACATAGCCGGCTTTCAGGTTCATGGAATACTCAATAATGAGTGTCCCCGCCGTACAACTGATTTCATAGTTGCCCGTCACGTCCTTGTCACCGTTCTTGATGACGACGTCACTTGGGGTGATCGTTCCGTCAGAGGTCGGTTCGGTAGTCGAGGTCATGAGTGTGACGGCAGTCAGTTTGTCGCTGCCCTGCAGTCCCTCAGCCGTCACCTGACCCAAGCCTGTCGCAATGCTGGAACCGTAGTCAATGGTCTGGTCATTGGCTGTGATGGTCAAAGGTCTCGGGGTAATCGTCTGGTAACCGTCGATGACGGTGAACGTCACAGTACTGAAGTTCGGGCTGGTGTTGGCAAACTGTCCTTCAGACAATCCCATATAGGCCGTACCTTTATAGGTCTGGGCTGCGCCAGCCGTACCACTGAAGATGAAGTCGGTCTGCTTGTAGAGATCATTGCTAAATGTGACGTCATAGCCTGTGACACTGTGCTCCGTACCGTCATAGACAGCCATGTTACTATGACCCTTGATAGTCACGGTAGCCGTGATAGGATTGATGGTCTGGTAACCATCAGTCACCTTAAATGTCACGTTGGAGAAATCAGTGTTTGTATTCGCAAACTGTGTCGGGGCGAGTCCCATGTTCTTCGTTCCAACGTTGGTGAGTGCTGCCACAGCCGTTCCACTGAAGGTGAAGTATGTCTCCTTATAGAGCGGGTTACTGATCTCCACGTCGTAGCCGCTCACGCTGTGCTCCGTGCCATCGTAGTCGACGGTACTGTTGCGGCCGGTGATGGTTACCACCACGTCGGTGACCGAAGTGATGGTCTGGTAGCCATCGACAACAGTGAATGTCACGGGGTCGAAGTTCGGGCTGATGTTCGTGAACTGGTCCTCAGCCAATCCCATATTGGTCGTACCCTCGTCGGTGCGGGCAGCCTTAGCCGTGCCGCTAAAGGTGAAGTCCGTTTCCTTATAAAGCACATTACTGAAAGTGACGTCATAACCGGTGACGTTATGCTCCGTACCATCGTATGTCGTCGTGTTATAGTGGCCGGTGATTGTCACGGCGGCGGCAATCGGACTGATGGCCTGATAGCCGTCTTCGACGTTGAAGATCACGGTGCCGAAATTCGTGTTCTTATTCGTGAACTGCGATTTATCCAGTCCCATCATCTTCTTACCTGCATCGGTGCAGGCTGCCTTAGCCGTGCCACTGAAGGTGAAGTCCGTCTCCTTATAGAGCGGATTGCTGATCTCTACCTCATAGCCGCTCACACTGTGCTCCGTGCCGTCATAGTCGACGGTACTATTGTGGCCGGTGATTGTCACTATCACAACGTCGGGCGAGATGATGGTCTGGTAGCCGTCGGTGACGTTGAACGTCACGGTGGTGAAATTCATATTTTTATTTGTGAATTGTGATTTGTCCAGACCCATGGTCGTCATACCTGTCTTCGTACGCTTTGCCGTAGCCGTGCCGCTAAAGGTGAAGTCTGCCTCCGTATAGAGAACATCACTGAAAGTGACGTCATAGCCGCTCACACTGTGCTCCGTACCGTCATATACCGACGTATTGTTGTGACCTGTGATGGTCACGACGACGGCGGCGATGGGTGAAATGGTCACAGTAACCTTGGCGCGGGCCGGTGCGGTATGGTCGGCATCGGGCGTCACCTCATAGTACACCTCATAAGTGCTGGCATTGGTACCCTGTGGAATGCCCGTCAGCGGTGTAGTGCTGGTAGCACTCTCGTAGAACACGACATCAGCCGCCGTTCCCGTGGCACCGTTGGTAATCGTTCCAATGGTCACGAGGGGCTGTGTCGAACCGTCGTAGGTACGGTCATTAGCCGTGACGACGGCCGAGGCGGCTGTCGAAGCATTGATGATCAGCGTACCTGGTTTGTACGTGATGGTGTAGTTAGCCGTCACGTCGTTATCGCCTCTCTTGATAGTAGCGGCACTTGGTGTTATGGTACCGGAGGTCGTTACGCTGGTTGTCGATTGCGTCAGGGTGACAGCAGCCAGAACCTGTCCTACCACCAAACCCGTAGTCGTCACGAGGTCCGTTCCCTGAGTGATGGCTGTGCCGAAGTTCACACTCTGATCCTTGGCTGTAATCGTCAGTGCCCTCTTGGTGATGGTCACCGTCTGGCTGCCTGTGACTGTGGTGTAGCCTTCCTTCGTCACCTGATAATAGACGGTGTACGGGGTCTCGCTCGCGTTGGTGAACGTCGGGTTTGTCGTCAGGTCGTACTCGCCCGTTGCCGCCGTACGGTATTTCACCGTAGCACCCGCCGGGGCCGTCACGGTGATGCCATGCGCTATACCGTCGTAGGTGCCGCTCCATTCCGTTGCATCGATGCCGGTCATGGTGGCCTCGGTGATGCTGAAGTCCTGTGTCAGACCTGTCGTCGGCAGTTTGTAGTTCCCGGCCTTGTCGCCCGTCAGACCTGTAGCGGTGGCGGTGTAACTGCCGGTATTGACAGCCTTGCCGTCGGTGAGCGACGATCCGCTCTTGGCACTGACTGCGACGGTGATGCTGATGGCGTCACTGTTCACCAAGCCCGTAGCCTCGGCTGTCGGTGCCTGTGCACTGCCGGTATATGTGAATGTTGCGGGGGTTGGCGTCCACGTCAGGCCGATTTCCTTCTGATTGACGGTCAGAGTGCCTGCCGCGAAGGTGATGTCGTAGTTCGTTGCCGTCAGACCAGCGGGGATAATATAATAGGTACCAACGGGACTCTCATTCGTATAGGGATTGCCCGTGCCGTCAGACTTCGTGTTATAACTGTAACTGAGCGTACCGCTGAGAACGGCAGCCGTCTCCCCGTTCACGAAACCGCTATATGCCACACCGTCGTTCGCAGCATCCTCGCCATACTTGATG
>JAFZNI010000334.1 GCA_017551005.1 Prevotella sp. | reverse complement strand
CTGCGCAAACTCAATCCCGAGGCACAGGAATACGAGAACCATATCCTCGACATCGGCAAGCGCCTGCGCTATGTCTATCAGAAGGAGAAACGTGGTTTCGGACACGCTGTCTATCAGGCCGCACAGTTTGCCGGCAACGAACCTGTCCTGCTGCTCCTGGGCGATACCCTCTACCGCAGCGACAGCAACAAGCCCTGCGCCCTCCAGATGGTCGAGGAGTACGAGCGCTACAACTCACTGATGGTCAGCATCCATCCCATCCCCCTTGCAGAAGTCAGCCGTTACGGTATCCTGCATGGTGTCTGGGAGGACAAGGCCCGTACCATTCTCAATGTGTCCACCATGATGGAGAAACCCAAGGCCAGTTACGCCGAGGAGTTCCTCGGTGTGCGCAACAAGGATGGTGAGAAAGAGTATTACAGTGTCTTTGGCCAGTATATCCTCACCCCTGAGGTCTTCGCCCAACTCCATGAGGACATCATGCAAAAGGAGATCGATGGAGACCGCTCCACCGAGATAGAACTCACCTCTGCCCTTGAGGCTGTGCGTAAGCGCAGCGGCATGATGGGTGTGCGCCTGCAGGGCCGCATGTACGATATGGGCAACCCCCAGGCTCTCACCGCCGCCGTCGCTGCTTTCTCCGCCTAAACCGGCCTCCCCGTCATCTCCGGCTCTTCCGTCATCTCCGGCTCTTCCGTCATCTCCGGCTCTTCCGTCATCTCCGGTCTCTCCGGGGAACCCGCTTCCTCGGCCTAACCCGCCAGCGTGAGCAGGTACTTTCCGTAGTCGTTCTTCGCCATGGGCTTGGCCACTTCGGCCAGTTGCTCCTTGGTGATCCAGCCGCGCTTGAAGGCAATCTCCTCCAAGCAGGCCACCTTCAGACCCTGACGCTTCTCGATGACCTCGATGAAGGTAGAGGCTTCAGAGAGCGAGTCGTGCGTACCTGTGTCGAGCCACGCAAAGCCCCTCTGCAACGTCTGTACCTTCAGTTTCTTCTGGGCGAGATATTCCTGGTTGACAGTCGTGATCTCCAACTCTCCACGGGCGGAGGGCTTGATGTGCTTGGCAATGTCCACCACGCTGTTGGGATAGAAATAGAGGCCCACGACGGCATAGTTGGACTTGGGGTGCTCGGGCTTCTCCTCGATGCTGAGACAGTTGCCTTCGGCATCAAACTCCGCCACGCCGTAGCGCTCAGGGTCGTTCACATAATAGCCGAACACGGTGGCGAGTCCGTGCTTCTCCGCATTCTCTACACTCTGCTTCAGCAGACCCGTGAAACCGGAACCGTAGAAGATATTGTCGCCTAAGACGAGACAGGCGCAGTCGTCGCCGATAAATTCCTCGCCGATGATGAAGGCCTGTGCCAGTCCGTCGGGTGAGGGCTGCTCGGCATACTCGAAATGCACGCCGATGTCAGAGCCATCACCTAACAGGCGTTTGAAGCCGGGCAGGTCGTAGGGCGTGGAGATAATCAGGATCTCACGGATGCCTGCCAGCATCAGGGCGGAGATGGGATAATAGATCATCGGTTTGTCGAAGATCGGAATCAATTGTTTACTGATACCCTTCGTGATAGGGTAGAGGCGGGTTCCGGAACCGCCGGCTAATACTATTCCTTTCATAATTATAATGTTTATTGTGTGCAAAATTACAAAATAAATCTCAATTCTCAATTCTCAATTCTAAATTATTTTGTGTCTTTGCAAAGTTTTTCACTTGTCACTTTTCACTTCTCACTTATTTTTCGTAATTTTGCACCAAAATTGCGAAAAATAGATCATTATGGGTTTTTTGAATAAGATTTTCGGAAAGAAAGCGGAAGAATATAAGGTAGGTGGCATGGAGGACTTCATGACGCTCATCCGTGTCTATTTCCAGGCAGCGATGGCTGCCGACCTCGGCATCACCAACCTGGCAGCCCTGCCCGACCTCCGCGTGTTCAAGGCTACCTTGAAGGTGCCAACGGTGAATAATAAGTTAGGTGTCGGCGAGCGCAGCCGCTGTAAGAATATGTTGAAGAGTATGTACGGTATGGACGATGACTTCTTCAAGGAGATTGACTCCAGCCTCCGTAAGCGTTGTAAGAAGGTACAGGACGCACAGACCTATCTGGTGCAGTTCCAGGGCTTCACGCAGGAACTGATGATGCTGACGGGTAACCTGATGAAGTTCAAACTCCGTCTGCCGGGATTCCTGAAGAAGATGCTCTATGCAATGACGGAGAAGACGGTGAACGACATCTTCAACAAGAACGACTATACCGACCCTGCCGTGATGAAATCGGTGGTGGCCGTCCGTCAGTACAGTCAGCGCCTGGGCTTCTCCCAGCAGTGGATCACCAACTTCGTCTATAAGGTTGTGATGCTGGCGAAAAAGGAGAAACGTCCAAAGGAAATTGAGAAATAATTGTCCATTATCCATTCTCCATTATCCATTAAAAAAAATTAAATTATTTGGCCCTATGCCAAGAATTTAATTTTTTTACACTACTTTTGTAAGATAAAACGTTACGTCATGACTTCTAACGAGCAGACAATTGCCACTTTTCAGACCCGTGTACGGGATTTGCTCCATCGGTTCCAGGAACTGAAGCAGGAGAATGCAGACCTGTATGCGCTGGTGGAGAAGAACGAGCAGGAGATGAAGCAACTGCAGGCAAAACTGGCTCAGGCGGATGATGACTACAACGCCCTGAAGATGGCAAAGATGATGGAAATCACCGATGGCGACCTGGAGAGTGCCAAGGCGCGCGTGGCCAAACTGATCAGGGATGTAAACAAGTGCATTGCTATCTTAAGTGACGAACAGTAAGACAGAGTGAAGCGATGGCAGAAGTGAACAAAGAGAAACTACATATCCGACTGCACGTCTATGATGAGGAGATTGCGGTGACGGTGAACCGGGAGGACGAGGAGTTCTACCGGGCTGCCGCCAAACTCATCACCGACCGCTACAACGCGTATGCACAGGCCTATAAGGGGAAGAAGGGCGAGCACACCATCTCGCTGATGACCTTGATAGACATTGCGCTGCTCTATGAGCGGGAACATCGGAAGAACGATGCAGCCCCCTATCATGATATTCTCCAGAAGTTGACTTCCGACATTGAGGAGGCTCTGAAGTGAGAATATTATTTTAACAACATAGATTTTTTATGGATTTAATTTTTGTACTGTTGATTGCTGCAGGCGCCCTCGCACTTGGAGGTGTCTGCGGATACCTGATTTTCCGCTATGTCCTCAAGGGCAAATACCGGGAAATGATTGATACAGCCACCAAGGAGGCTGAGGTGATTAAAGAGAAGAAACTACTCGAGGTGAAGGAGAAATTCCTCAACAAGAAGAGCGAACTGGAGAAGGAAGTGCAGCAGCGCAACCAGCACATCCAGCAGAGTGAGAACAAACTGAAGCAGCGTGAGATCTCCCTGAACCAGCGTCAGGAGGAACTCGGTCGTCGCAAGAACGAACTCGACAACCTGCAGCAGCGTGTTGATAACGAGAAGAAACTGCTCTCTGTCAAGGCTGAGGAACTGGAGAAGATGCAACTCAAGGAGCGTGAGAAACTGGAAGAGGTGTCTGGACTGAGTGCCGAGGAAGCCAAGAACCGCTTGGTGGAGTCGATGAAAGACGAGGCCAAGACCGCCGCTGCCAGTTACATCAATGAGATCATGGACGAGGCGAAACTCAATGCTGATGCCCAGGCCAAGAAGATTGTCATCCAGACCATCCAGCGTGTGGCTACGGAGACGGCCATCGAGAACTCCGTCAGCGTGTTCCATATCGACAATGACGAGGTGAAGGGTCGTATCATCGGTCGTGAGGGACGTAATATCCGTGCCTTGGAGGCTGCCGCCGGTGTGGAGATTGTGGTGGACGACACCCCCGAGGCCATCGTCATCAGTGGCTTCGATCCTGTGCGCCGTGAGACCTGTCGTCTGGCCCTCCACCAGTTGGTGAGCGACGGCCGTATCCATCCTGCCCGTATCGAGGAGGTGGTTGCCAAGGTGAAGAAACAACTCGACAACGAGATTATCGAGACTGGTAAGCGCACTGCCATCGACCTTGGTATCCATGGTCTGCACCCCGAACTCATCCGTATCATCGGTAAGATGAAATACCGTTCATCCTACGGACAGAACCTGTTGCAACATGCCCGTGAGACGGCCAACCTTTGTGCCGTGATGGCTTCCGAACTCGGTCTGAATCCGAAGAAAGCCAAGCGTGCCGGTCTGTTGCACGATATCGGTAAGGTACCCGATGAGGAGAGTGAGATGCCTCACGCCCTTTATGGTGCCAAGATTGCTGAGCAGTTTAAGGAGAAGCCTGATATCTGCAATGCCATTGGTGCCCACCACGACGAGATGGAGATGCAGACACTCCTTGCCCCCATCGTACAGGTGTGTGATGCT
>JAFZNI010000333.1 GCA_017551005.1 Prevotella sp. | reverse complement strand
TGTGGCTGCTGATGATGACGGTGGCTCCAGTGTTGCGGTTATATTCCGTCAAGACGTGTTTCAGGATGCTTTGGCTTGACGGGTCGAGGAAGTTGAATGGCTCGTCAAGGATCACCAGGGAGGGGCGGTTGAGCAGTGCGGCGATGATGCCGATTTTCTGCTTGTTGCCCGCAGAGAAGTCACGGATGAGTTTCTTCTGGTCCATGATCTCGCCTGCCATCAGGTGTTCGTATTCCTTTACATGAGCGTCAACATCGCTCTTGTCGATGCCGCACACCTTGCCGATGAAATCAAAATACTCCTCGGGGGTGAGGAAGTCGATGAGGAAACTGTCGTCGATGTAGGCGCCGGTCTTGTCTTTCCAGGCTTCAGACTCTGCGGGGTTGATGCCATCGAGGGCGA
Organism: Prevotella sp.; assembly: GCA_017551005.1. Lineage (GTDB taxonomy): Bacteria > Bacteroidota > Bacteroidia > Bacteroidales > Bacteroidaceae > Prevotella. Next base: position 11,667 of record JAFZNI010000333.1, on the reverse strand, counting down.
CGGAGCCCTCATCGGGCTTAAGCAGGTCGAGGAGCATACGGAACAGCGTGGTTTTGCCTGCACCGTTATTACCCACCAAACCCAAGATATCACCATCGTTCACTTGGAACGAAGGGATATCGCTGGCTATGGTCTGGCCAAAGGCCTTCTTAATATTGCTTATTGTTATCATCTCTCTTTTAAGTCTTAATGATCATTCTCAATTACACGATACCTTTGCCGTGGCAGTTCTTGAACTTCTTGCCAGAGCCGCAAGGACAGGGATCGTTACGGCCAGGCAGCTTGTCCTTGATGATGGGCGTGCGGGGTTGCTGACCACGGGTGTCCTGACGGGCAGCGGCAGCCTGGTTCGGGTCAGTGAGTTGCTCCTCACCGATCTGCTGCTTCGACTCAGTGTACTGCTGGCGCTGGGTGCGCTGTTCGGGAGCGGCCTCCTGCACCTGCTGCTGCATCTCTGGGATCTGCACACGGGTGAGAATCGAACAGATGCGGTTGTACATCTCGTTGATCATCGCATCCCACACCTTCGCAGACTCGAGTTTAAAAATGAGCAACGGGTCTTTCTGCTCGTAAGAGGCATTCTGTACAGAGTGCTTCAGCTCGTCGAGCTGGCGCAGGTTCTCCTTCCACGAGTCGTCGATGAGATGGAGCAGGATCGACTTCTCGAACTCCTTGACCACCGACTTCGAATCAGTGTCGTAGGCCTCCTTGAGATTGCAGGGGATATTGAACATGCGACGGCCATCGGTCAGCGGTACCATGATACGCTCATACATATGGCCTTGATTCTCATATACATTTTTAATAATAGGCTGGGCAACAGTCTGCACACGCTCCGTACGGCGGTTGAAACTCTCGATCACAGCCTGGAAGGCATTCTCGGTGAGCTGCTCTCGTGGATCGTTGATATACTGCTCGCTGGTGAAGGGCACTTCCATCGACAATACGTGGAGGAATTCTTCCTTACAGCTCTGGTAGTCGGCAGAGTTCTCGATGATGTTCACCACACGGTCCCAGATGATGTTGGCAATATCCATGCCGATACGCTCTCCCATGAGGGCGTGGCGACGCTTCTCGTAGATGACGGTACGTTGCTTGTTCATCACGTCGTCGTACTCGATCAGACGCTTACGGATACCGAAGTTGTTCTCCTCAACCTTCTTCTGGGCACGCTCGATACTGCGGGAGATCATCGGTGACTCAATCATCTCGCCTTCCTTGAAGCCAAGCTTGTCCATCACTGAGGCGATACGCTCGGAGGCGAACAATCGCATGAGCTTATCCTCAAGCGATACGAAGAAGACACTGGAACCCGGGTCTCCCTGACGACCAGCACGACCACGCAACTGACGGTCTACACGACGCGACTCATGACGCTCGGTACCGATAATGGCGAGACCGCCTGCGGCTTTTACCTCCGGCGAGAGTTTGATATCGGTACCACGACCGGCCATGTTGGTGGCGATGGTCACGGCACCCTTGCCGTTGGTGCTCTGACCAGCGAGTGCCACGATGTCGGCCTCCTTCTGGTGCAACTTGGCGTTCAGCACCTGATGGGGGATACCCTCGCGCTTGCCTGTCTCGGGGTTCACATACATATCGAGCATACGACTCAGCAACTCTGATATCTCCACGGATGTGGTACCAATCAGGGTAGGACGTCCGGCATTACGCATCTTCACGATCTCCTCGATGACGGCACGGTATTTCTCTCTGGCAGTCTTATAGACACGGTCATCCTGGTCATTACGGATCACAGGACGGTTGGTGGGAATCTCCACCACGTCGAGTTTGTAGATATCCCAGAACTCACCGGCCTCGGTAGAAGCGGTACCGGTCATACCGGCCAGTTTGTGGTACATACGGAAATAGTTCTGCAGGGTGATGGTGGCAAAGGTCTGTGTGGCAGCCTCCACCTTCACGTGCTCCTTGGCCTCCACTGCCTGGTGCAGACCGTCACTCCATCTGCGGCCTTCCATGATACGACCTGTCTGTTCGTCCACAATCTTCACCTCACCGTCGATGACCACGTATTCATCATCCTTATTGAACATACAGTAGGCCTTCAACAGTTGCTGCAGGGTGTGTACACGCTCACTCTGCACGGCGTAGTGGTTCATGAGTTCATCTTTCTTGTCCACACGCTCCTGGTCTGTCAGACCTGTCTCTGCCTCCAAGGCGGAGAGTTCCGAGGTGATATCGGGCAACACGAAGAGTTCGGCATCATTCACTTGCTTGGCCAACCACCCCGTACCCTTATCGGTCAGGTCGCAGGAGTTCAGTTTCTCATCCACCACGAAATAGAGGGGCTCCACGCACTCCGGCATCCTACGGTTATTGTTCTCCATATAGATCTCCTCGGTCTTGAGCATGCCAGCCTTGATACCTTCCTCAGAGAGGTACTTGATGAGGGGTTTGTTCTTTGGCATGGCCTTGTGCGAGCGGTAGAGGGAGAGGAAGCCCGCATCGAGTTTCTCCTGACCTTCCTTCTTATTACCGGCCTCCATGAGTTGGTTACCGGCGGTAATCAGGTTCTTGGCATCTGCCAGATACTGGGTGGCCAGTTGCTTCTGCACACCCACCAGTCGCTCTACGAGGGGCTGGTACTCTTCAAACATCTGGTCGTCGCCCTTGGGAATCGGACCGGAGATAATCAGTGGCGTACGGGCATCATCGATCAACACGGAGTCCACCTCGTCCACGATGGCGTAGTTGTGACTGCGCTGTACGAGGTCCTGTGGCGAGATGGCCATATTGTCACGCAGGTAGTCGAAACCGAACTCATTGTTCGTACCGAAGGTGATGTCTGCCTGATAGGCCTTACGACGTTCCTCGGAGTTGGGCTGGTGCTTGTCGATGCAGTCTACAGAGAGTCCATGGAACATATACAGGGGTCCCATCCATTCGGAGTCACGCTTGGCCAGGTAGTCATTCACGGTCACCACGTGTACACCGTTGCCTGTAAGGGCGTTCAGGAATACGGGCAGGGTGGCCACAAGTGTCTTACCTTCACCCGTCGCCATCTCCGCAATCTTTCCCTGGTGCAGGACGACACCACCAAACAATTGTACGTCGTAGTGTATCATCTCCCACGGCAGGTCGTTGCCTCCCGCTGTCCAGTGGTTGTGGTAGATGGCCTTGTCACCGTCGATGGTGATAAAGTCTTTCTTCGGGTCGGCAGCCAGTTCACGGTCAAAGTCGGTGGCTGTCACGATGGTCTCCTCATTCTCGGCAAACCGGCGGGCGGTCTCCTTCACGATGGCAAACACCTCGAACATCACCTCGTCCAAAGCCTTCTCGTAGATCTCCAGTACTTCTTTCTCAATCTTGTCGATCTGTGCGAAGATGTCAGCACGCTCATCGATGGGCGTATCCTCAATCTTGGCTTTCAGTTCGGCTATCTGTGCCTTCTGCTCCTTGGCAGAGGCCTGTACCTGCTGTTGCAGTTCCTTCGTTCTCTGACGAAGTTCGTCATTGCTCATGGCTTCCACCTGTGGGGTAAAGGCCTTGGCCTTCTCCACCAGTGGCTGAATCAGTTTCATGTCTCTCGAAGACTTATCCCCGAACAACGACTTCAAAATCTTATTAAAATTCATGTTTTTATTTGACTATTTGACTATTTACTATTTGACTATTTGACAATTTACTATTTCACTATTTGACTATTTACTATTTCACAATTTTTTATATAATGTTTATTCTCAATTCTCAATTCTCCATTCTCAATTCTCCATTCTCCATTATACATTATCCATTATACATTATCCATTATCCATTAGTATAACGGTTCGCTTGAGCACGCATTCGGCGCCCGAATGCGGATGGTCTTGGCAATGGTGGGGGCGATACGGTCGATAGTGACTGGCGTTTTCACCTTCTCCGCCTGTATGCCCGTGCCATAGATAATCAACGGGAACTGCATGTACGAAGCCCGTGAGAGTTGTTGCTCCTGCGTGGTCTCGTTGGCCACCTGCCAACCCGGAGACACCTCAATCATGATATCCCCGTTGCGCTCCGGATTGAACCCGTTGCGTACCTGTGCCACCAGGGGATTGTTGCCGCTGAGCAGTTGCAGGGCGGTATACACATTCCTGACACCCTCCAACTGACTGATAAACTCCTGAGCCCGTTGGCCTGCATCTGTCAGACTGATGCGCTTGCTCTCCAACAGTTTATGGTTCAGGAATATCTGGTTCTTGAAACTTGTCTCTACATAACGCCCCTGTCCCCAGATCGCCCCGAAGTACATATTGAGGAGGTTGGCCGTACGATCCATATAGAAGGTACCTGTGGGGATGCGGTACTGCGCGTAGTCGGCACGCTCTTCGTCGCAATAGCCGGTACTGGTCACCACAAACAGTACATGGTCTGTACCCAAGATACGCTCCAAGGATGTTATCAACTTGCTCAGTTCCTGGTCCAGACGCACATACGTGTCTTGCAGTTCCAACTGACATTCTGACACGGGCTTGTGGTCGAAGGTACCTGCATAGTAGGTCAGACAGAGCAGGTCTGTCACGCGGTCATAGCCCACGCCATGGTTGGTGACGCACTGCTGGGCCATCTCTGTGATGTCCGCATTGACCAGTCCCGAGGCTTGGTACTCGATGAATTTTCTTTCTCCCTTGAAAATATGCCTAAACGGTTTCTGATCCCCTACATGCTGGTAGTAGTTGAAGGTACCAGAGAGTTCAATGACGGGTTCCCAGACCACCTTCTTGATATTCGCTCCAGGTGACCTTAACTCGTTTACACTCAGTATCCAAGAAGGCATCTCATTCAAGAAGTACTTGCTGGTCTTCCATTGACCTGTCTGGGTGTCCAACCAGAAGGCACCATCGGCAGCATGCCCTGCTGAGAGGATAGCAGCATCTTTCTGTGGGGCGAAAGCGAAAATCTTTGACTGTCCCTGGGTGGCTACCTTCAGTTCATCCCCGAGGGTGGATACCATGATCTGGTTGGGCGAGTCGAGTCCTGCCTGTTTGGTGTCATCGGTACAGAGCATCGGCCTAAGACTCTCCTTGTCGAGCCATCTCTCACCGATGATACTGTGATAATAGGGCGAGACACCCGTGATGACTGACGCAATGGCAGAGGCCCTGTCGATATTGCTGAAAGGGTAGGAGGCATTCTCATACACCATGCCCTGCGCCAGCAGTCTCTTGAAACCGTCTGCCCCATAGAGGGGCTCAAAGGCTTTCAGGTAGTCCGTACGCAACTGGTCGATGGTGATATTCACCACTAATCTCGGGGCGTACTGTATCTTCTCCTGTCCCTGTGCCTCGGCCTGAAATCCCAGCACCGTCAGCACCATAATATATATATATCTATTTTTCATTAATCAGTATTCTTATCAGCAAACATAGTGCCATAAATCCCATGCCCTCAGGATAACTCTGGAAGATTGCCCCGATGGCATAGAGGGCGAGCAATGTCATCTGCACCTTCCACCAGGTCTTCTTCCTGCGGATGACACTCGGGATGAAGAAGAAGGGCAGGGGGTTGAACAACAGGTAGTTCAGGTTGAGTGTGGTGGTGGGGTGCTGTGAGAAGAGCATCAGTGTCAGGGCGATGCCCGCCAGTCCTTGTATCACCATCAGACAGACATCCAACCATTTGAAGGTCTTCTTCCGCCTCCATTCCATCCAGGCGATGGCGATGGAGAGGATGAGCAGGAGAATGGCGAACTGCGTCGGTGTCATGATCCAGTCTGGCTCGATGAGTTGTACGCCTGGGGGTACTATCATACGTTGTTCTTTCACCAATGGCCGGTAGACACCGTTCTCATAGACCTGTGCCTGTGCCATGTCCGTCATGAGGTTGGCAGGCAGGAACTCCTGTTCGATGCGGTTGGTGGACTGGTCTGCCTTCAGGCCGAGGAGCATGTCATTGCCCGCCTTCGACCAGAGGTGGTTGCGGTTGCAGGTTCTCACCATCTCGCGGAAGGTGGGCTGTTCACCTTCCCGCTCTACCCATTGGATCTGCCCGTTCAGGTTGCGCTCGATGATGTCTCTGGGACGGGTGGAACAGTTGTCGAAGAAGAAGTTATAGCGATAGACTCTGTTCTCCGGACGCAGGTTCTCTGCCAAGGCCTGTTGCACCTTCCTTTTCTCGTCGGCAGTCAGGTTGAGCACCTGTTCCATCACACTACTGCCCCATTGCTGGTAGTAGGGCCAGAAGGTGCTGGCATTCATGCATACCAGTTCATAGTCTGTCAGTCCAAATACGAACCGCAGGGCAAAGAAGGGTTTGCTGAAACTGAACATGCCCCAGTTGAATACCAGATCCTGGCCTTGGGCGGGACCGCTCTGTCGGAGGTCGTGCCATCGGATGGCGGAATGACCGTACAGACTGTAGATTTGTTCGTGTGGTGAACAAGTAATGAGACTGACCTCCACCGAGTCCATGGGGTCAGAATCCTGTGAAAAGCCGTTCAATATGCTGATTGTCAGGGCGATAACCAACAGGAACAGTCTCTTTATAACCTTTTCTAAATGTTTCACGATGCAAAAATAACTTATATTTTCGAGGAAAAAGCCATTATTTCGATTTTTTTTCGATAATTTTGCACCCTGAATTAAAAAACTTAATTTGAATGAAACATAATTCTTCATATAATCAGACTGAAAAGTCCTCACTTTTCACTTTTCACTTTTCACTTCGATCATTGATCGTTGTTATGGCGATGATGCTCTATATATGTGGTGCCTTCGCCCAGGGAGGTACCGTTTCTCCTTACAGTCAATATGGTCTTGGGGAGATGGCACAGCGGGGAGGTGGTCTCAACCAGGGCATGAACGGACTGGGTATCGGTCTGCATAACAGTCACTTGGTCAACCCCCTGAACCCTGCCTCATACGCCCAGATTGACAGTCTGACGATGCTCTTCGATGTGGGTCTGTCTGGCCAGATGACCGATTACGATGATCATGGCAAGAAAGACAAGACCAAGACCGCCAATTTCGAGTATGTCTTAGGCTCTTTCCGCCTCTCTAAGTATATAGGTGCCACCTTCGGCATCCTGCCCCTCACGAATGTGGGGTATAAGTTCAGTACCACGAACCGTTTGGACGAACAGAACACGGTGGTCACGACCTATGAAGGCGATGGTGGTCTCCACCAGGTCTTTGTGGGCTTGGGTGCCCGCCCCTTGAAACCGCTCTCGGTGGGTGTCAATGTCGGGTATGTCTGGGGCGGCTACGACCGGGCAGTGGCGGCCAGCACTGGTTCCACGGTCAATAAACTCGCCAAGTCCTATTCCGCTGAGGTGAACAGTTACACCCTTGATTTGGGTGTGCAGTACGACCATCATCTTGGCAACGACAATCTCCTGACGGTAGGTCTTACCTATGGACTGGGCCATAAGTTGGGTGCTGATGCCGAGTGCCGCGTCATCTCCTCCAACTCATCGGTCTCGAAGAATGACACGACCTTGATGACGGTAGCAAATGCCCTTGAACTGCCTCACACCTTTGGCGCAGGTGTCTCTCTGACGCATGGCGAGAAATGGCTGATAGGGGCGGATGTGCAGGCGCAGTTATGGAACAAGACGCAGTTCCCTGACTATGTGAACGGACAGTATGCCCTTCGCAGTGACTTATTAGACAACAGTTACAGGTTCACGCTGGGCGGTGAGTACTGTCCCCGTTGGAACGCCCGTAACATCTTCCAGCGCATCCATTATCGTTTCGGTGCGGGGTACACTACACCTTATTATAAAATAAATGGGCAGGAGGGTCCCCGTCAACTCAGTGCCACCATTGGCTTTGGCATTCCCATTGCCAACACGTATATCAGCCGTACCTCACTGTTCTTCCCCTTCGTGAACATCAGTGCCCAGTACGTGAACAACTACGCCTCTGGTATGATCAGGGAGAACGCTTTCCGCATCAATATCGGCCTCACCTTCAATGAACGCTGGTTCGCAAAATGGAAATTCGAGTAGTAGAAGTGAGAAGTGTAGAAGTGAAAAGTGAAAAGTTGAGAAGTGAAAAGTGAAAAGTGTAGGAGTGAAAAGTGAAAAGTGTAGGAGTGAAAAGTGGTGGTGGAGAAGTGCTCTGCCAATACTTTTCATTTTTCACTTTTCATTTCTCAACTTCTCTTGCAATGACGTGCAGGAGCACACGGCGGCGGCGGTATATGACAGGGACTCTGCATCGGTGATGACTTCCTATGGCGTCAATACGCTGGTGAGTGACTCCGGTGTCATCAAGTACCGCATCGTGACGGAGCGCTGGGATGTGAACACCATCCGCCAACCGTCGCGCTGGACCTTCGAGAAGGGGGTGTTCTTCGAGCAGTTCGATGAGAAATTCCATGTGGAGGCTTATATCCAGGCTGACACGGCGTGGTATTATGACCAGAAGAAACTGTGGCACTTGCGCGGGCGTGTAAGAATAAGGAATATAAACGGCCTGCTCTATGAGTCACAGGAACTCTATTGGGATGGCCTGAAACATGAACTCTACTCGAATGTCTTTTCCCGTGTCATCACCCCGGAGCGCACGCTCCAAGGCACGTATTTCCTCTCTGACGAGCGCATGACGCATTATACGGTCTCTAATTCCAAGGGTTCCTTCACCACCGAGTCGATGGAACAGAAGGACGAGTCAAAGAATCCTGCTGACACCTCTCAGGTCGAACAGGCTCCCCTCCGTCCCCAGACCCAAAAGCATGCAAAGACCAATCCCTAATTCTCCATTCTCAATTCTCCATTTTCAATTCTCCATTATCCATTATACATTATCCATTATATATTATCCATTATCCATTATACATTATCCATTATCCATTATCCATTAACATGATTATCGCCCTCCTCATATCCATGCTGTTTTCCGCGTTTTTCTCGGGGATGGAGATCGCCTTTGTGTCATCCAACAGGATGTTGGCCGAGATGGACCGTGAGAAGCATGTCGTCTCTCAGAAGGCCCTCGACATCTTCTATGCCCATCCCAACACCTTTGTGTCCACGATGCTCGTGGGCAACAATATCGCATTGGTGGTCTATGGCATTCTCTTCGCCCAGATCTTCGATCAGACACTGTTCGCACCGTTCGACGATGGCATGCGGGTGCTGTGCGATACGCTCCTCTCTACCATCGTGGTGCTGTTTACGGGTGAGTTCCTGCCCAAAATGTTCTTCAAGAGCAATCCCAACTCCATGCTCACCTTCTTTGCCCTGCCCGCCTGGGTGTGTTATGTGGTACTGTGGCCCGTGTCGCGCTTTGCCACGCTGCTCTCCAAGGGACTCCTGCGGTTGTTTGGCGTCCGCATGGGTAAGAACAGCGGGGAACGGGAGTTCACGAAGGTGGACCTCGACTATTTGGTGCAGTCGAGTATCGATAATGCCAAGGATGAGGACGAGATAGGGGAGGAGGTGCGTATCTTCCAGAACGCCCTCGACTTCTCGGAGACGAAGGTACGCGACTGTATGGTGCCACGTACGGAGATTGATGCCGTGGAAGACACAGCCACTATCGAACAACTCAAACAAACTTTCATCGAGTCCGGCCACTCCAAGATCCTGGTCTACCACGAGGATATCGACCACATCATCGGCTACATCCACTCCTCTGACCTCTTCCGCCTTCCCCCCGATAATTCCCAATTCTCAAATAATTCTCCATTCTCCATTCTCCATTCTCCATTAGTACGAACGATCTCGTTCGTACCCGAAACCATGCTGGCCTCGAAACTCATGAAGACGCTCATGTCCGAGAAACGCTCGTTGGCAGTGGTTGTCGATGAGTTCGGTGGGACGGCCGGACTGGTGTCCTTGGAGGATATCGTGGAGGAGATTACCGGTGAGATAGAGGATGAGCACGACAACACGAACCTGGTGTCGAAACAGGTGGGCGACCATGAGTATATCCTCTCCGCCCGGTTGGAGATAGAGAAGGTCAACGAACAGTATGACCTTGACCTGCCCGAGAGCGAGGAATACATGACATTAGGTGGTTTGATCCTCCATGAGTACCAGTCGTTCCCGAAACTCAACGAACAGGTGCGCATTGGCGCCTTTGAGTTCAAAATCCTCAAGAATACCGCCACAAAAATCGAGTTGGTTCGCCTAAAAGTGCACGAATAAGCGAAAATTTACTAAAATATTTCTTTGTTTCAACAATTTATTGTAATTTTGCACGCTGTTTGGTGGGCTTCATCGAGAATGCCCGCTGCCAGACGAAAAAATTAATTATCAATTATCCATTGTCAATTATCAATTTAAAATAAAATGGCAGCATTAGGAAAAATCAGAAAAAGAGGCGTGACCCTTGTCATTGTCATCGGTCTCGGCCTGTTCGCCTTTATTGCTGAGGAGGCTGTTCGCAGTTGCGAGGCAACGAAGAACCAGCAGCGCCAGCAGATAGGTGAGGTGTTAGGAAAGAAAGTCAATGTCCAGGAGTTCCAGACCTTGGTGGATGAGTACGAGGAAGTCTTGAAGATGTCCCAGGGACGTGAGAATTTCTCTGAGGAGGAACTCAACAGCATCAAGGATCAGGTGTGGAGCCAGTATGTGTCCAACCTGCTCATTGAGGACGAGGCAACGAAGATTGGTCTGACCGTGACCGATGAGGAGTTGCAGAACATCTTGAAGGAAGGCACGAACCCCCTGCTCATGCAGTCACCGTTCGTGAACCAGCAGACTGGTCGCTTCGATGTTACCCAACTCACCAAGTTCCTGGCCGACTACAGGAAGAACGCCAGCAACCCACAGGTGGCTGAGCAGTATCAGCGTTTCTACAACTACTGGCAGTTCCTCGAGAAGCAGTTGCGCACCCAGACCCTGGCACAGAAGTACCAGGCACTCCTTGGCAATGCGCTGATTTCCAACCCCATCTCCGCTAAGATGGCCTTCGATGGTCAGACCACCGAGAGTGAGATCCTCCTCGCCAGCATGCCTTACAGCAGCATCAACGACAATGATGTGCAGGTGAGTGATGCTGACCTGAAAGCCAAGTATAGCGAGAACAAGGAACAGTTCAGGCAGACGGTCGAGACGCGAGATATCAAGTATGTAGACTTCCAGGTAGAGGCTTCTGCCGGTGACCGTGCAGAACTGATGCGTACCATGGAGGATGCCTTCGTGAAACTCGGTAGTGGTGCCAATCCCGCTGAGGTTGTCCGTAAGGCCCAGAGCCAGTTCCCCTATACGGGTATCGCTGCCACCAAGAAGGCTTATCCTTCTGACATCGCAGCCATGATCGACTCTCTGTCGGTGGGCCAGACCTCCCGTCCTTTCGAGACCAAGTCTGACAACACCCTGAATGTGGTGAAACTGCTCTCCAAGACCCAGGCGCCTGACTCTATCGAGTACCGTCAGATTCAGGTGGGCGGGGCTACCCTCGAGGCCGCCAAGAAAAGCGCCGACAGTGTCTATAATGCGCTGAAGGCTGGTGCCAACTTTGAGGAACTCGCCAAGAAATATGGTCAGACGGGCGCCAAGCAGTGGCTCACCTCTGCCATGTATGAGAACAGCAGCACGATGGACGAGGAGTCGAAGAACTACCTGAACAGTCTCCAGACACTCGCCGTCAACGACTTTAAGAACCTCGAGTTCACCTCTGGTAATATCGTTCTGCAGGTGACTGCCCGCAAGGCGATGGTGGACAAGTACGATGTGGCTGTGGTGAAGCACACCATCGACTTCTCCAAGCAGACTTATTC
>JAFZNI010000038.1 GCA_017551005.1 Prevotella sp. | reverse complement strand
GAGGAGATCCTGCACATGCGTCAGTTGCTGAAGACACGTCTTGTTGACATGAACCTCTCTGTTCGTGCCCTGAACTGTCTGAAGGCTGCTGACGTGGAGACACTTGGTGATCTGGTGCAGTACAACAAGACCGACCTCTTGAAGTTCCGTAACTTCGGTAAGAAATCGCTCACTGAGCTTGATGATTTGCTCGAGAGTCTGAATCTGTCGTTTGGAACCGACATTTCAAAGTATAAACTGGACAGGGAGTAAGTCTGTGAGGACATGCCGAATGCCCAATAAAAGAAAAAAAGAAAAATGAGACATAATAAGAAATTCAACCATCTCGGTCGTACTGCCAGTCACCGCGCTGCCATGCTTGCTAACATGGCCATCTCGTTGATAGAGCACAAAAGAATCACTACGACCGTCGCCAAGGCAAAGGCCTTGAAGAAGTACGTCGAGCCTCTGATTACAAAGGCTAAGGACGACTCCACCAACTCACGTCGTGTGGTATTCAGTTACCTCCAGAACAAGGAAGCCATCAAGGAACTCTTTGGAGAGGTGGCTGCCAAGGTCGGTGACCGTCCCGGTGGATACACCCGTATCATCAAACTCGGTACCCGTCAGGGTGATGCTGCCCAGGTCTGCTTCATCGAACTCGTAGACTTCGATCCAGACATGGCTAAGGACGGTGGCAAGAAGAAGACACGCCGTAGCCGTCGTGGTGGCGCTGCCAAGACTGAGGCTGCTCCTGCTGCTGAGGCTCCTGCTGCTGAGGCTCCTGCCGAGGAGGTTGCACCTGCTGCAGAAGAGGCTCCCGCTGAAGAAGCAAAGGCTGAATAAGATTCTACAGGATCTCTATATCAAAGCCCGTATCGCTCAAACCGATGCGGGCTTTTTTAGGGTTTCCCCTATATACATTTCGGGTTTTCCCCTTTGTCGGTTACAAATAAATGCTTACCTTTGCACCGTTCAACATTTAAAACGTGACGATTATGAAGAAAGGCTTGTTCATATTGGTGAGTGCTATGATGCTGCTTAGCAGTTGTGGTACCTATACAGGTCAAGGCGCTGCAACAGGCGGTTGGTTTGGTTCGATGATTGGATCTGCCATTGGCGGCATTTCTGGTGGGCATCGTGGTAGTGATGTCGGTTCGTTGATAGGTATGGCTGGCGGTGCCATCGTGGGTGCAGCCATTGGTCAGGCTGCCGATAATGCCGAACAGCAGAAGTACGAGGACTATAAGGCGGCTCGTCAGCGTGCCCGTGAGCGCACTGCTCCACAGCGTCAGACTGACGACTATGCTTATAGCGAGGATAGCGGCTTTGATGCGAACAATGGTGGTGACGACCGACTCTTTGGATTCGGTGAGGATCTGAGTGGACCGTCAAATAGCGGTGCAACTGCTCCTGTGGCTTTGGAGATCCGTAATGCCCGTCTGCTCGATGCCAGTCGCGATGGTATGTTGGTGCGTGGTGAGGAAGCCCGTGTGGTCTTCGAGATATACAACAACTCACCGAGGCCCGTCTATGGCGTTCAGCCTTCCGTTGTGGAGATCACGGGCAACAAGCACATCCATATCTCAGAGAATATCCTCATCGAGAGCATCGCACCGGGTAAGGGCGTCCGCTATACGGCATCCGTCAAGGCCGACAGTAGTCTGAAAGACGGTGAGGCAGTGATAAAGATCGGGGTGTTGCAGGCGAATAAGGAAATCACCTCGCAAAGCAGACAATTCACGATTCAGACGAGAAAGAAATAATGAAAAAGGAGGGCGGAACCCTCCTTTTTATTTTCCTTGTTGCTTCAGGTATTCCTCCTTCAAGGCCACCCAGATAGGCTTGGCATCCGATCCCTCGTTGGTGCCAATCTCAAAGTCCGGCAACTCGATGTCGTCAGGCTTGAAGGGGATGATGGCGGGATGATGCCGTTCCACGATGACTGGCGCGATGCCCTGGGCAATGATACCGATCTCACGGGCAGCGCGTGCCGACAGGTCGATGATGCGCCCCTTGACGTATGGGCCGCGATCCGTGACGCGCACGATGACACTTTTGCCGTTTGCGGGATTGGTCACTTTAAGCATCGTGCCGAAGGGGTAGGTCCTGTGGGCACAGGTCAGACTGTCGTGGTGCATCCGTTCGCCACTGGCAGTCTTGCGTCCCGTGAACTTCAGGGCATAGTATGAAGCCTTTCCTTTCTGCGTTTGCGCAGAAGAAGGAGTAATGAATAATGAGAAATGAGAAATGATGATTACCATGCACACCCTCCTGAGCGACAGCATCAGTGACAGGTTCCTGCATATCAAGTAATCAACATTCCTCATTTTCCGTTCCTCTTTTTTCCGTTTATACGATTCCCTGTGCGAGCATGGCCTTGGCAACCTTCATGAAACCAGCGACGTTGGCACCCTTCACGTAGTTGATGTAACCACTGGGTTCCTTGCCGTACTTCACGCATTGCTCGTGGATGCCCGACATAATCTGGTGCAGACGCTGGTCTACCTCCTCGGCTGTCCACGACATACGCATCGAGTTCTGCGTCATCTCCAGACCAGAGGTGGCCACGCCACCGGCATTTACAGCCTTGCCAGGAGCAAACAACTGACCAGCAGCGATGAACTTGTTGACAGCCTCGGCCGTGCAGCCCATGTTCGAAACCTCGGCAACGCACAGCGGCTTTTGTGCCAGTATCTTGTCGGCATCCTCGCCGTTCAGTTCGTTCTGGGTGGCGCAGGGCAGATAGATATCGGCTTTCTGTTCCCATGGCTTCTTGCCGGCGAAGAACTTCGAGCCGGGGAACTCCTCCTCGTAGGGCTGACAGACATCGTTGCCGCTGGCACGGAGTTCCAGCAGATACTCAATCTTCTCGGCATCGAGTCCTTCCGGGTCGTAGATGTAGCCGTCAGGACCGCTGATGGTAATGACCTTTGCACCCAGTTCGGTGGCTTTCTTGGCAGCACCCCAGGCCACGTTACCGAAGCCGGAGAGGGCTACTGTCTTACCCTTGATGTCGAGGCCGTGGGTCTCCATCATGTGATGAACGAAGTAGAGGGCTCCATAGCCTGTGGCCTCTGGACGGAGAATCGAGCCGCCCCATTCCATGCCCTTACCCGTCAGGGTGGCACCATGGAACTGGCTCGTCAGTTTCTTGTAGTAGCCGAACAGGTAGCCGATCTCACGGGCACCCACGCCGATATCACCGGCTGGTACGTCCATGTCCGGGCCAATCACCTTATAGAGTTCGCACATAAAGGCCTGACAGAACTTCATCACCTCGTTGTCGCTCTTGCCGCGGATCGAGAAGTCCGAACCGCCTTTGCCACCGCCCATCGGTAGGGTAGTGAGGGCATTCTTGAAGGTCTGCTCGAAACCGAGGAATTTCAGGATGCTCAGGTTTACCGACGGGTGGAAGCGCAGTCCGCCCTTGTACGGGCCGATGGCGCTGTTGAACTGCACGCGGTAGCCGATGTTCACCTGCACCTCGCCCTTGTCGTC
>JAFZNI010000332.1 GCA_017551005.1 Prevotella sp. | reverse complement strand
GGAGGAGGTGGAGGAGTCGATGCACAACATCGACCGCCAGATGCGCATCCTCCAGATGAACGGCGTGCTCGACCGCTGCCGCGGCATCGTCCTCGGCGAGTTCACCGACTGCGGCACCGAGTTCACCTACGAGAGCGTCGAGGCCATGCTCCACGAGATGCTGAAGGCCTACGACATCCCCGTGCTCTGCGGCTTCCCCGGCGGTCATGGCGACGTGAACCTGCCCCTGGTGATGGGTGCCAACGTCACCATCGACGTGCGCAATGACGGCGCCACCCTGCAGTTCAACATCGACGGCGAGCAGCAGCAGGTGAACACGGCCAGCATCACCGCCCCCGCAACACCCGCCGCCGTCCGCATGCGCCTGGCAGGAAAGATAGAATAGTAAAATTATGTGTAAGTGCAGCAAGGCATGCATCGACCAGTTCTCCTATTGTTCGGCTTTCTGCTCTTATCGGCTTCGATGTTCGCGGAAGGTGATCTGCCCGTCGTAGAGATGAAGGCAGACAGGACGATGATTTATCCCCAGCGAATGGAACTGACGGGGGAGGAGACATTGATGGATATCCTCCAGATGATGCCGGAACTGATGATTGCCGGTTTTGAGGATGTCATCGACAGTTATAACCTGCGCATCGATAACTGTCCGATGAACGGTGACACCAGGTTGATTCTTAGTCAGATGAAAGCCCGGGATATCGCCAAGATTCAAGTTTGTGACAATACGGGCGTTGCGAAGGGAACCATTGGAATGGGTAGGGTGCTGGATATCAACATGAAGATGCCTGACGGGGGGAAAGGTTTCGTGGAAGGACAGGGAGACTTCGGGAAAGATGCGGCAGGTATCGGATCCATGAATGCGTTATATGGTAGTAAGGGTACCGACCTCTATGCCAACACATCCTATCGTCATCAGGACGGGAATGAGGAGTATCTGACGCTTCACATGACCAACCGGTTTGACGACAGGAACAAACTGTTGACCTATTTCACCCAGCAATATCTTGACCATCCTTCTGCCGCGTCACGTAAGGTCATGGGTAGGGCACGATACTTCCACACCTTCAATGACCAGGGTACGGAGTTGCTCGTCGTGGGCGGTTATCAGTATGCCAGTGATCCGGCTCTCTCCAATAAACTTCCATTGTATATCGTTGAACTGAATACGCCTTTGCTGACAAAGCGGCTGTCCATGATGCTGGGTGCTGAAGGAGATTTCCTGATGACCAAACAAAAGAATACGGACAGGAGTTGGGATGTCTTCAACAATGATATCTATCTGCAGTTCGCCTATGCCTTGCCAAAGTGGAAGTTCACAGTTGGTAATCGTGTGATGTTCTATAACTACAAATTGGCGGAGGCGGGAACCACTCAGAAGCACTCCGACACCCGCCACAATGCCAATGCCTGCGTCATCTATGCACCAGATGGCCGCCATCAGATCCAGTTGGGCTATTATCGCAAATACTATAATCCTTCCTACTTAGTTCTCTTCATGAATGCCAATACGCTTTTGAATGAGGAATGGGTGAGGGCTGAGGGACTGCTGGAGGAATGGACTATCAATCAAGTGAAGTTGGCATACGCCTATAGTAAACAGAAATTGACAGTGCAGACAGAGGCGAGTTATTATGCCGTTGAAGAAGGTGAGAATTTCACTACATTGGGTGTATCGGCTTATTGGAAGACGATGGTGAGTACCAATCGTCCGAATGGGTTGACTCTGGCGGGTGGATCAAATCTTTATACGGCTAAGAGCGGGACATACGCTTCATTCCGTTTGGCTCCGACTGCTTATCTGCCTCATGAATGGCAGATAGGTATGCAGGTGGTGTATTTTACTGGTAATTCTCCAAGGCGTGAGGAAACTGGCGTACCTGTGTATGGATGCCTGTCTGTGAACAAGCAGTTAGGCAAGAAATGGTATATGGGCGTTGATTGGCATGATATGTTTGATGCATTCTGTAGTCATTCAAAGGTAAACAGACATGCTGCCAATATGAGGTTGCAATATAGATTCTAATGGTAAAAAGAAAGAGCGTATGACAAGTATTGAACTGGATATGATACAAACAGCCGGCATAGGTGGCTTAGCCCTCCTCGTCGGTATGGTTCTGACGCGCAAGGTGGCTTTTCTGCAGAAATTCTGTGTGCCGTCGCCAGTAAGCGGTGGTATCATCTTTTCATTGATTACCCTGGCACTATATGGCTGGTTCCATGTGGTGGTGTCGTTCGATGGTACATTGAAGGATGTCTTTATGCTGGCATTCTTTACAAGCGTTGGTTTCCAAAGTGACCTTAAAGTAATAAAGCAAGGTGGCAAACTATTGGTGATCATGCTGACCCTGTTGCTTCTCATTATTGCTTTGCAAAACTTAATGCCAATGGGAATCACCCGACTTATGGGGGTTGATCCTTTGATTGGTATGGCTGCAGGTAGCATATCAATGACGGGGGGACATGGTACGGCAGGCGGATTTGCAAGTGTTCTCGAGGGAATGGGACTGCATGGTGCAGGAACAATCGGTATGGCGGCTGCAACCTTTGGCCTGATTGCAGGTTCTATGATAGGCGGTCCATTGGCTGAGAGGATTATCCGCAAGAAACTGACGCATGAACAGATGCAGGCACCAGATGAGGAGATTGATCCTGCAATGGCTGGTATCGAGAGTGACGAGGCTTCACCATCAGGTCGTAAGAAGCGTGTCAGTACGAACGAGCAGGAGTTCCAACAGTATGCGAAGGCTACTTATTTTATTATCCTGGTCATGGGTGGCGGTACCATATTGAGTTGGTTGTTTGCAAAGACTGGCATCACGTTCCCAACTTATTTCGGAGCCTTGATCTTAGCCGCCATCGTTCGTAATACCATAGGATTTGTCCGTTACAAAGAAGGCGGTAAATGGGTGAAGGCTGAGAAGTTACTTGATATGGAGCGGATTATCAGTGTTGGTAACATCTGCCTGTCAATGTTCCTCGGCATGGCGATGATATCCCTTAAACTTTGGGAACTTCAAAGCCTGGCCCTTCCATTGATAGTCATCCTGGTATCTCAGGTACTGATGATAGCCTTATTTGCATATCTGGTGGCATTCCCCCTGTTAGGTCGCGATTATGATGCTGCCGTCCTGTGTGCAGGAATATGTGGCTTCGGTCTTGGCGCAACCCCCAATGCGATGGCCAACATGAGTGCTGTATGCTATAAATACCGCTATACAGTCAAGCCATTCCTCATCGTCCCCATCATCGGTGCTATGTTTGCTGATCTAATCAATACAGGAATGATAACCCTCTTCCTGAACATATTGTGAGATAACCTGAGCCGCCCTGCACCATAACGCCGAGTCGCGAAAGAGATTCAACAATGTTAAATCTGTAGGATTTGAAAGGGCAGGTAGCCCAAATGCGTGTATGGTTTTTTATGGGAATATCATTTGTTTTGTGTATCTTTGCAGCCAAAATAATCTCAGAATATACAAAACAGTTTCAATATTTACAATATGTGATGCCATAGGGTATCAATCTGTTGGGAAAAACTAAAAAAATGATTACCTTTGCAAAGTCAATGAAGGAAGAAAAGATATATCAACCCGAGGAAAATGAGGATATGAGGTCGTTTGTGAAGCGAATCATCGCCGAACAACCCGACCAGGAACCGTTGCGCATCATAGAGCAACTGGCGGAGATTACCATGAGCGAACTGAAAGACCGCCCCTGCCAATTCTCAGCGACTGCTTCGGAAAAGCGGATGACATTGACGGTCCATCACAGCGGTCGTGCTATCGACGAGCGTATGGTGTGGGTCATGGGCGATCATACTGACCGTGTGGATTACCGCCCTGACGATGATGACGGTTGGATTCTGACCATCCGTCGTGATATACCACCCCTCTTCGTGACCCGACGGTAAGGACATCACTGTCAAACGCAAACACAAAAAAGATATAATTAGGTATAGTATATGTATCAAGGTAAGAAGATTGTTCAGCCACCCTACTTAAAGGAGGGGGACAAGGTAGCACTTGTGTCTCCAGCCTATTGGGTGCCGCAGGAGGCCTTGCAGCAGGCTGCAGAAACCATCAGGGGATGGGGATTGCAGCCTGTTATCGGGCCACACACCAACAACCTGAATGTAAATGCATACGCTGGAACAGCCGACGAACGTGCTGCCGACCTGATTTGGGCACTCGAGGACGATACGATCAAGGCGGTTGTCTGTTCGCGAGGCGGCTATGGTTCCGATCATCTGCTGAGCCGTATCCCACAGGAATGCTTTCAACAACACCCCAAATGGCTGATAGGTCATGGGGATGTCACCGTATTGCTCTACGCAGTGGCTGGGGCTGGCGTGATGTGCATTCACGGTCCTATGGCCTTGCAGATAGCCAGCAATCAGGAACCGGCTACCTCCCTGACACGTAACATCCTCTTTGGCACCCTGCCTCAATACAAAATCCCAGGCAACCCCTATAACCGAATCGGTCATGCAGAGGGTATCCTTGTCGGAGGTAATCTATCGAGTTATTCTGCCATAGCAGGAACGAAATACCATCTTCATCCCAAACAGGACATCATCTTGTTTATCGAAGAGGTAGAGGAGTCGTTGCACGGGATTGATCGAATGTTCTACATGCTCACGCTGCAATTGGATTTTGAGAGAGTGAAAGGCATTATCTTCGGCACGTTCAGTTCCATCAAATTCGACCTTCAATACGGCAGTGTTGAGCAAATGCTCATTGCACACCTCCACGAACTTGACATTCCCATCTGCTGCGGTTTCCCTGTCGGCAGCAACAGTTGCATTCCGCTCATCGAAGGTGCATCGTGTTCATTGGATGTGACAACAGACAGTGCCACGCTGACTTTCAATATGAAAGGTTCTGTGGAACCCTATGAAATTGACAGAACAAATCCGCAACTGATTAGGGAATAGGATGTTTAAATGAAATGCAGGTCCCGTCCTGTCCTACATTCAGTTTGACCCTACAGCCTTCCACCATCGGATAGTTCAAGCCGCTATGATGACCTACGGGGAAATCGTAGCAAATAGGAATGGCGTAGTGCTGCAGATACTCATGGAGCATCTCGTACATGTCGGCAAAGCCACTTTCTGGACTTTTGTACTTGGAGAAATGGCCCACGATAACACCTTTCAATTTCGATAAAATGCCTCGGATTTCTATCTGGTGGAGCATGCGGTCTACCTTCGACATGCCCTCGCCAGTATCCTCAATAAAAAGAATCAATCCTTCATCGGCACGATTCAGGAAATCGTACTCAGAACCAGCCAACCCACATAAGACGGAAAGATTACCACCCACTAAAATGCCTTCTGCCTCACCTGACTGATTCAGCGGATGAGATGGTACCTTGTAACTTGGAAATTCGCCCTGTAATAGTCTTTGCAGGATAGCATTCACAGAGTCGCGCTCACCTCGCAGAGATATGCCGTCGCACATCGAACAGTGGATGCTCATCACACCTGCCGACACCTCCGCACTATGCAGAGCCGTCGCATCGCTGAAGCCCATCACCCACTTCGGATGGTTGCGAAACTCCTCTAAAGGAATGCGCTGCAACACCTGAACGGCCCCATCGCCCCCACGACTGCATAGAATCGCCTTAACGGTTGAGTCTCGCAATGCCCATAACATATCAGCCGCC
This sequence comes from Prevotella sp., assembly GCA_017551005.1. Taxonomy (GTDB): domain Bacteria; phylum Bacteroidota; class Bacteroidia; order Bacteroidales; family Bacteroidaceae; genus Prevotella. Next base: position 784 of record JAFZNI010000332.1, on the reverse strand, counting down.
CGTTCATCAGCAGTACCAGCAAAACCGTGATAACTGCTCAGCGCATGAGGACCTACCACAGGCACATAACCCCACTCGCGGAGTGTCTCGCAGCCTTTGACTACTGTCATGGAGTCTGGCGTGCTCGACGGCGACACAATCGCTATCGTATCGCCTGCCTTCAGCGCCGCAGGCCTCACAAACCGCTCCTGAGCCTCAACACTCTGTCCTATGGCTATCAAAAGGTACAGCAACGTATACATTATTATTTTATTGCTTGCTTTCATTTCTCTTCCGATATCGCTTTATGGCGCAAAGATACAAATAAAAAACAAAATAAACTACTATATCTTCAGAAAAGTTCGTACCTTTGCAGCCAGAATGATGATAAAACAACATATACTCTATCATGCTGTGGTCTTCCTGGTGGTGGCCATCTGGGGCTCAACGTTCGTGTTTACAAAATTGCTGCTTCTGGGTGGTTTCACACCAGCACAGATCTTTACTCTACGCTTTATCATTGCCTACGTCATGCTACTCGTGTTTTGCCTCTGGCGAGGCATCCGATGGGTGGCCGACACTTGGAAGGACGAACTATTGATGGTGGGATTAGGCATATCGGGTGGTTCGCTGTATTTTCTCGCTGAAAACGGGGCGATGAACTACACGACGACGACCAATACCTCACTGATTGTCTGCCTCTGTCCGCTATTTGCTTCGGCCCTGATAGGACTCTTTTATAAGTCACAACGACTGAATCGCAGACAGATAATAGGCACACTGATGGCTGCTGCAGGTGTCATCG
>JAFZNI010000331.1 GCA_017551005.1 Prevotella sp. | reverse complement strand
TCAACCCCGCAACAAAGGCAAAGATCAAGATTGCTGCCAAGAAGGTTGCTAAGTTCAAGGCTGGTGCTGAACTCGCCGCTGCTCTCTAATCGTTAGATTGTAATAAAAAATAAAAGGGGTTCCCAAACGGACCCCTTTTTTATTTGCGCTGTGGTTGGACGACTCGGATTCGAACCGGGAATGACAGAACCAAAACCTGTAGTGTTACCATTACACCATCGTCCAATTTCCAATTGCGGGTGCAAAATTAGTAAAAATCTGGCATACTGCCAAATTTTTACCAATTATTCTTATCTGACGACGAGCAAGTAATAGTTCTTTTTGCCTTTCTGAGCCAAAAGATACTTGCCATCAATCAGGTCTTCTGCCGTGACGGGACGGTTCTGGTCGGTGAGTTTCTCCTTATTCAGAGAGACACCACCACCCTGTACCATCTTACGCATCTCACCCTTGGAGGGGAAGACGGGCGCAACAGTTGTCAGCAGTTCAATGGCAGGTTGACCCAACTGATCCTTACCCACCTCAAACTGTGGCACGCCGTCGAACACATCGAGGAAGGTCTGCTCGTCGAGTTTCTCCAGTCCTTCCTTCGTTGATTTGCCAAAAAGGAGATTAGAGGCTTCGATAGCGGCATCGAGGGCTTCCTGTGAGTGAACCATCACCGTTACTTCCTCTGCTAAGCGCTTTTGGAGTATGCGACGACCCGGATCCTGCTTATGCTCCTCAGTGAGGGCAGCAATGGTTTCCTTGTCGAGTGAGGTGAATATCTTGATATAACGCTCTGCATCCTCGTCACTGACATTCAGCCAGAACTGGTAGAACTTATACGGTGTGGTGCGCTGCGGGTCGAGCCAGATGTTTCCAGACTCCGTCTTCCCGAACTTCTTACCATCGCTTTTGGTAATCAGCGGACAGGTGAGGGCGAATGTCTCTACTTCATTGCCAAGGGTACGGCGGATAAGTTCTGTACCTGTGGTCATATTGCCCCACTGGTCGTTACCACCCAATTGCAACTTCACGCCATAGTGCTGATAGAGGTACAGGAAGTCGTAGCCCTGCAACAACTGATAGGTAAACTCCGTAAATGACAGTCCGTCGCGGGCGGTACCGTTCAGACGCTGCTGAACGCTCTCCTTGGCCATCATATAATTCACGGTGATATGCTTACCCACCTCACGGGCAAAGTCAAGGAAAGTAAAGTCTTTCATCCAGTCGTAGTTGTTCACCATAATAGCGGCATTGGGCTCCTTCGACTCGAAGTCAAGGAACTTGGCCACCTGTTTTTTGATGCACTCCTGATTGTGGCGTAGGGTCTCGTCGTTGAGCAGGTTGCGCTCCTGTGACTTGCCGGAGGGGTCGCCAATCATACCTGTGGCTCCGCCTACAAGGATGATGGGCCTGTGGCCACAACGCTGCAAATGACGAAGCATCATGATACCGCACAGATGTCCGATATGCAGGGAGTCTGCCGTGGGATCTGTACCCAGATAGGCTGTTACCATCTCCTTCTGGAGGAGATCCTCGGTGCCAGGCATGATCTGTGCCAGCATGCCGCGCCATTTCAGTTCTTCAACAAAATTCTTCATTTCTTTATCTTTTTGTTTTTTTTCTAGGCTATCCTAGGCGTTTCTAGGCATTCCTAGGTCTTATGGTACGGGGTCGTAGCCGGAGCCGCCCCAGGGATTACATCTTAGTATCCGCCAGATGGCCAGATAGAGTCCCTTGATGGGACCGTGCTTTCTGAGTGCCTGTTTTGCATATTCACTGCACGTCGGCGTGAAGCGGCACGAAGGCGGCGTGAAACGGGAGATGCAGGTCTGGTAGAAGACAATGGGCAGACAGAGCAGGAATACGATGGCCTTTGAGATGAAATGGCCTATGACCTTGATGATATTCATATGCTTTCCGCCACCTTTCCCAGAAGTCTCTTCACGCATCTTTCCACTTGTTGGCTGTCGAAGAGTTCGTCGGCCAGCCAGATAAAGGCAATGGCGATTGACTTGTCTTCGGGGACCCTTCCTGTCATGATCGTCTTGTGATGACGGTATGCCTCACGTATCTGGCGTTTCACCCTGTTACGCTTGACGGCCCGTTTGAAGTGTCGCTTAGATACGCTGACCAAAATCTGTACAGGTTCTTCGCCTTCTTCTCGCGCTTTCTCCATAAACACAATCCGCAACGGGAAGGCAGATGTGCTGCGACTATTGCCTTTGCTGAAGAGCCGTTCTATCAGTTTCCGGCTGACGATGCGCTCTCTCTTGCTGAGTGTAGGAGACGCGAGACCCGTCATTATATATAAATAAGGTGTGTTAACCTTGCTTTACCAGGAGATAGTGTTGCAGGGCACTGGTCATAGAGGGGTACTTTTCCGATGGTGCCTCAATGTCCAGACGCAGACCTGCCTCCTTGGCGGCCTTGGCTGTGGTGGGGCCAAAGGTGGCAATGGCAATCTTGTCCTGCTTGAAATCGGGGAAGTTCTTTGTCAGCGACTCAATACCAGACGGACTGAAAAAAATCAGCATATCATAGTCGAAGTTCTTGACCTCCTCGGGTGTGAAGTCGTTGCTGACAGTCTTGTACATCACGCACTCCATGTGGTTCAGTTTCTTGGAGTCGAGCAGATTGGCCAGACTATCGTTATGTACGTCACTCATGGGAACCAGATATTTCTCTGTCTTGTGCTTCACCATCGTGGGAATCAGATCGTCAATCTTACCCGTTTCTCCGAAGAAGACCTTGCGCTTGCGATATTGCACATATTTCTGGATATAAAGAGCAATAGTCTCTGTCACGCAGAAGTACTTCATGTCTTCGGGAATGGCAACACGAAGTTCCTTGGCCATCGTGAAGAAATGGTCGATGGCGTGGCGCGAGGTAAACACGATGGCTGTGTAGTCGAGAATGTTTACTTTCTGCGCACGGAAATCTTTGGCAGAGATACCTTCAACCTTGATGAACGGGCGGAACACCAGTTCAACGTCAAATTTGCTCGCAATATCGAAGTACGGTGACTTCTCACTTGTTGGCTTAGGTTGTGAAACCAGAATCTTCTTGATCATTTATGTCCTAAAAATTTATTTTCAACGCATTCGCAATCACCGCAAGTCCACTCCACAGAGCAAACAAGGGAATGATTTCAAGGGCGCAAAAGTACAAAATAATTTGCAAATAAAGCCCATTTTGCCTAAAAAAGATGACAAAACTCTTGTAAAAGGTCAATATTTTAACTAAAATGACCACAAATAGAGTGTAGTACGCAACAGTTTGAGCCGGAATATCAAAAAATGTCAGTAGGGCTACGATGGGGAATAAAAGGATTCCTTCGAAGGAATGAAGTGCCAAAAGTGTACGGAAAAATTGCCCGTTTCTTTTAGCGTCGAAGAATACCAGGTTCACATAGGCATAGATCAGATACTTCATGAAGAAATAACCGATGAAGACACCTCCCATAATGGCTACGAGCATGTATTCGTCTGATAAGATGAAAGTGCAGGCAGTATAGGTGCGTGTGTAGAAGAAATAGAGCAGGGCCAGCAGCAGACAGGTCTGTAATAGGAAGAAGAACTGCGCTTTAATCTCCGTAGAAGTCTCTGTGATGGAGTATTCTGTTTTGGGGATATAGAAGATGTTCTTGGCCTGACGTAACAGGAAACTCCTGCTAAAGGAAAAGGCGATGAGCGTCATGACAAAACAGACCAGCAGCATGCTGGTGATAATATTGTCATTCTTGGTGGAATAGGGGATGGGATCGCCCGCTACGCCAAAACGTCCGCCGTCTAACTCTGGGTGGAGAAATGAGTTGTTAGAGAAGAAGTGCTCCCTGTAGTACTGGGGGAGATTGACATCCTTCAGACTTTTGCCAATGTCGTGTCCAGGCAGATGGAGCGTGTCGGGTCTTGAACTGTAATGTATCTCACCGGGTTGAAACCATGCCTGAATGGCAGAGTCCTGCTGGGCCGGCGTAGCATCCTTAGGCAATAACCGCAGCACCTGATAGGGTGTCTGCGGCTTTGCGGGTTGATGCTCTATCGTGTCGTTCGTGTCGGATGGCACGATAGGCTCTGTATAGATGCTGTCAGTCCTGAACATAGGGTATTAGAGTCCAAACTCCTTGCGTATGTCATCCACACGGTCGAGTTTCTCCCATGTGAACAACTCCACGTCAATCGTTTTCGTCTCGTGATAGTGGCTGGTGAATGTCTTCTTGATGATTTCCGGCTGACGCCCCATGTGTCCGTAGGCTGCCGTCTCGCTGTAGATGGGCTGACGCAGTTTAAGGGTGCGCTCGATGGCTTTCGGACGCAAGTCGAAGAGTTTTTCAATATGCTTGGCTATTTCACCGTCGCTCATCTGTATCTTACTACGACCGTATGTATTCACGTAGATATTCATGGGTCTGGCCACGCCAATGGCATAACTCACTTGTACCAGTATCTCGTCGCTGACACCTGCTGCCACCATGTTCTTGGCGATGTGACGGGCAGCATAGGCAGCACTGCGGTCAACCTTTGAGGAATCCTTGCCGGAGAAAGCCCCACCACCGTGGGCACCTTTGCCACCGTAGGTATCGACAATGATCTTGCGGCCCGTCAAGCCCGTATCACCGTGAGGTCCTCCAATCACGAACTTACCCGTCGGGTTCACGTAGTATTTGATATCGGAGCCGAAGAGATCGAGTACCTTTTGTGAATGGATTTGCTGCTTTACTCGGGGAATGAGGATGTTGATGACGTCGTCCTTGATCTTCGCCAACATCTTTTCGTCCTCGTCGAATTCGTCGTGTTGCGTCGATACTACGATGGTGTCGATACGCTCGGGAATACCTTCGTCAGAGTATTGCACCGTCACCTGACTCTTGGCATCCGGACGCAGGTAGGTCATCACCTTTCCCTCCTTACGAATGTCGGCTAAAGTACGCATAATCAGATGGGCCAGGTCGAGAGAGACGGGCATGAAATTTTCCGTCTCATTAGTGGCATAGCCGAACATCATACCCTGGTCGCCGGCTCCTTGTTCCTCTTCGTTGCCGTTATCCACACCACGGTTGATGTCGGCACTCTGCTCGTGGATGGCACTCAGGATTCCGCAGGAGTTGCCATCGAACTGGTACTCTGCCTTCGTATAGCCGATGCGCTTGATAGTGTTGCGGGCGATGGTCTGCAGGTCGATATATACCTCACTGCGTACCTCACCCATGATGACAACCTGTCCAGTGGTGACAAACGACTCAATGGCGCAACGCGCCGTCGGGTCGTATGCCAGGAACTGGTCTAATATCGCGTCGGAAATCTGATCCGCCACCTTGTCAGGATGGCCTTCAGACACAGATTCTGATGAAAACAAATAACTCATTTACAATTTGACAATTTACAATTTGACAATTTACTCATCTGGGAGCATGATGACTTCGGCATGGTTGCCGGCCTTCAGCACCTCCTTCACGAAGGCTGCGATGCTCTCAGGAGTCTGGGCATTCACCAGTTCCTCGTAGTCTTTATGGAGGTCAACGCCTTTATAGCGCCACATATCAATGACACTTATCCAATAGTTGTTCTGTTTTAACTGGTCGGCATGGCTCTTGAGCATATACTCCTTCACTTTAGCCAACTTGTCAGGATCACAACCCTTGGTCAGTGCCTCCACCTCATCGCGCATAATCGCCAGGGCCGTATCGGCCTTCTCGGGCTTCATGGGGCAATAGACATATATCGTGGAAGTCTTATCGAAGTCATCGACACTTATGCCTGAACTGGCACCTACGGTATAGGCAGCACTGGCATCCTCACGAATCTTCTTCAGATACTCCATCGACAGGATCTGTCCGGCAATCGAGGCCTTGATACTGTTCTCTGAGGTGTAAGGTACCTTCTTGGAATACCACAACATGACGGCAATCGACTTAGGTGTCTCGGCCTTGTGTTTGAAGTTGTTAATGACTTTACCCTTGAAGTCGGTATCTATCTTCTTTGACTTCTGTACCTTCTTCTGAGAGGGCAGCGAACCCAGATACTGCTCGATGAGCGGACGGATGGTCTGCTCGTCATAGTTGCCGACGATGTCGAATGTATAAGCAGCAGCATTAGCCGTACGCTCCTTGGCAATCTCGAGGACACGATCGTAACTGACCTTCTTCAAGTCGTCCAAATCAAATGGCTTTACACGTGGATGGTGATTGCCCACTGTCAGCGTCAGCGAATCTGAGAAGACATTCTCAGGCTGTAACAAGCGGTTCTTCAGTGACACCTCAGCAGTCTGCATCAGGTTGTCATACGACTTCTGATCCTTGTTGATCTTGGTGAAATAGAGATACACCAGTTGCAGCATCGTCTCAACATCTTTAGGTGTCGAACTGCCGTTAATATACTCGCGGTAGTCACTCAACGACAGTGAAGCACTGGCAATTTTACCTGCCAAGGCCTTTTCCAATTCAGTATGTGAGAAGTTGCCCAAACCACTAGCCCCAATAACATCGTTAAACAATTTCAGGTTTGGTAGTTCTTCATTGCCATACAGGGCGCTGCCACCGTAGCCATAACCACGCAGCAGAACCTGATCCTTCTTCAGGTCGGTTTGCTTCAGCACAACCTTCACGCCATTCGACAGGGTCAATTCAGTATAGTCGAACCGTTTGTCCTTTACCTCTTTCTTAATCTTACCAGGCTGGGGCAAGGTGGTCATCAGCGGTTCGTCCTTCACGTTATCTACGTATGCCTCAATCTGTGCAGCACGGGCGGCGGCGATGGCCTTCTTCAGTCCGTCTTCCGTGGGATAGACGGCACCTTCCTTCTCATTATTGAAATTCAGCACCACGAGGTTGCTGTCTGATTCAGATACCAATTCTTTGATGAGGGCGTTTATGGCATCAATGGGGATTGCCGGCACCAATTGCTTCATCGTCGTATAGGTATAGTCGATGCTGGGCATCGGATTGTTGTTCAGGAAGTTCCCTACGCACTGGCCTACGAACTGCGAGTTGTAGCGTTTGTCCTTGTTGGAGTACGACTTCTCAAGACCACTGAGGTAATTGGCCTTGTAGCGGCTGTATTCGGTTGCTGTGAAGCCGAAGTCGGCGGCACGACGGGCCTCTGTCAGAGCGGTCTGTAGGGCAGTTTCTGTCTGACCTTCCTTCGGCAGTACATCCACTTCGAAGGCGTCAACCGTCTTCGACAGGAGGTAGTTGCCGTCGCCGACAGATGCCTGCAGGAACGGACTCTCTGGCTTCTCTGCATATTCGCGCAGACGGTCGTTGAGCATAGAGAGGGCAGCACCCTTCATATAGTTGGTGAGGACGAAGGCCAGCGTACCTTTCAGTGAGTCGGGGAAGGCTTCGTGCTTCATCATCACGTAAGCCACGTTGATCTGCTGTTCTTTGTCCTTGTCGATGACGTAGATCGGTTCTTCATTGTCAGGAACGGGATAAATGGTCACCAGGGCACGGTTTTCTGGCAGCACGATGGGTGAGAAGATATTCTTTATTTTCTGCTCCACCTTGTCCACATCCACGTCGCCCACCACGATGATGGCCTGATTGTCAGGACGGTACCATTTCTCATAGTAAGCCTGCAGGAAGGGACGCTCGAAATTGTCGATGATCTCCATCAGTCCGATAGGCATACGATGGCCGTACTTCGAATCCGGATAGAGTTTGGGCAGGTCGCGCTCCAGCATCCGCTGTGATGCACTGGTGCTCAGACGCCACTCCTCGTGGATCACGCCACGCTCCTTTTCAATCTCCTCCTGTTCCAACAGCAAGCCGTCGGCCCAGTCGTAAAGGATCAGCAGACAGGAGTCGATAATGCTCTCGCGCGTCGTGGGTACATTACTTATATTATATACCGTCTGGTCGATTGAGGTGTAGGCATTCAGGTCAGTACCAAACTTCACGCCTACGCTCTCGCACCAGCGTAGCAGTTCGTTGCCCTTGAAGTGCTTCGAACCGTTGAAGGCCATGTGCTCCAGGAAGTGTGCCAGTCCGCGCTGATTGTCATCCTCCTGAATGGAACCCACCTTCTGGGCAATGTAGAACTCGGCGCGATTCTCCGGCCAGTTGTTGTAGCGGATGTAATACGTCAGCCCGTTGTCGAGTTTGCCGATGCGGAAATCGGGGTCAACGGGGATGGATGGCAGTTGCGACAGGTCTTGTGCCATCATTATTCCTGCACTGACTATCGTCAGCACGAGGGCTGTCATGAATCTTTTCATCTTCATCTTGTTGGTTGTTATTTATTTGGGTGCAAAATTACTGCTTTTTTCCCAATTAGACGCACCAATCTTTAAAAAACTACCGCATTTCACTATTTTTAGTGATACCATACTATTCCTTGTACTCCAGTATATCTCCTGGTTGGCAATCCAATGCCTTGCAGATAGCCTCCAAGGTGGAGAAACGGATGGCCTTTGCCTTGCCCGTCTTCAGGATGGAGAGGTTGGCCTGGGTAATGCCAATCTTCTCTGCCAGTTCCTGTGATGACATCTTACGTTTGGCCATCATCACATCAACATTCACAATGATACTCATAAGGCTTGATATTTAAATGGTCAGTTCCTGTTCGTCCTTCAGATCCTTGCCCATGAGGATGATCTGCGAGATAATCATCAATGCCAGACCCGTGAAAATAAACATGCTGTTGCATTCGTTCTTGAACACGATACTATGGTCGGCCAGATGGATATGGGAAATGAAATACTGCGTGACGATGTATGAAACGGCCAGTTCATACAGATAAAGACAAGTAAGCAGAATGCCTGTAATCTCAAGGTATTTGGACACCTTTGCGACAAATATCTCCCCATGGCGTATCTTGCTGATGAGTTTGATCACCATATATAATATACAGAGGAAGACGATGATGGAAACTACGGCACCTGATCCGATGATATACATCGGGATGTTGGAATTTGCCCGTGAGACAGGAATGCCCACCTTGATCTTCTGCATCTCCACCTTGTAGGTCTGGCCTTGTGCCGTAGAAAGAAGCACCTTATGATCGGGCCTCGACCATGGAAGAACATTCAGATCATAAGTGAAATAGGGATGCCCGTAGGATACGGTGCCACCGTCGGGCAGGGTGTCACACGACATGAAGTCGGAAGGAAGTTCTGCAAACTCCATGTTGTTGTCGGAAGCCGGCGTCCAACCCATGGTAGTGTAATGAAACGTGCTGGTGAGTCCAAAGACGATGAGCGCCACGATAAACAGGCTGCTGTAGATCTTAAGTTTCTTGTTCATAATTGATAATCTTTTATTGTTAAACGATAATTAATTTCGGCGCAAAGATAATAATACTATTTGAATCTCCAAAGAAATTCGCTAATAATTTATCGAAAAACAATAAATTTTAATTCTTTTTCATATTTCTGGGGTGGTGCTCGAGAATTTCACGACGCAGGGTGGAGGTGTCGATGTGCGTATAGATCTCTGTGGTGCCGATACTCTCATGACCTAAGAGAGCCTGGATGACACGGAGGTCTGCACCGCCTTCGAGTAGGGCGGTGGCAAAGGAGTGGCGCAGGGTGTGGGGTGAGATGGTCTTATGGATACCTGCTGCCTCGGCCTGACGCTTAATCATGATGAGGATCATCACACGGGTGAGATGACTGCCATAGCGGTTCAGAAACACATAGTCCTCTTCGCCTGGCTTGATCTGCATGTGATTACGGTCGTCAAACCAGTATCCCAGTTCCTTGATGGCTTTTTGCGAGATAGGTACGAGCCGTTCCTTCGAGCCTTTGCCAAGCACCCGCACAAACTCCTCGTCAAAATAGAGGTTGGAGAGTTTCAGGTTGACGAGTTCACTGACGCGCAACCCGCAGGAGAAAAGCACCTCGATGATGGCGCGGTTGCGGTGACCCTCCCATTTCGAGAGGTCGATGCTGGCTTCCAACTGGTCTATCTCCTCTGGCGACAGTACTTCTGGCAGATGCTCGCCGATCTGTGGCGACTCAAGGAGTTCTGTAGGGTCGTCTTCGCGATAGCCATCGAGTTGCAGGAACCGGAAGAAAGAGCGCACGCCACTCAGGATGCGGCACTGCGAACGGGGATGGATGCCGATGTCGTGCAGTCCTGCGGAGAAATGCTCCAGGTCTTCCAGTGTCACCTCGCGTACCTCTTTGCCCTCCCGTTCAAGATAGTCGAGGAGTTTCCGCAGGTCACGCTGGTAAGCATCGAGCGTGTTGCCCGACATGTTACGCTGTAGTTTCAGGTAGCGCACGTAACCTTTGACGATGTCCTTGCCTTCCATTTCTTCTTAGGCTAACAGCCGCTTGGCGAAATAACGGACAGGGTACCAGACAGCGAGGAAGCCTACCACCAGAACCGTGATGAAGATGAGGATCACATCCTCTGGATGGACACTGACGGGATAGGCATTCACCACGAAGGAGTCACTCGATGATCCGAGTTTCACCCAACCGTAAGTCTGCTGTGCCCAACAGAGGGCCAGACCCAACAGGATACCTATGATGGCACCGATGGTAGAAATCAGACGACCCTCAAACAGGAAGATACGTACTATCTGTTTGTCGGAGGCACCGAGGTTACGCAGTGTCACCACATCGTCTTTTTTGTCGATAATCAGCATCGAGAGCGAGCCGATGATGTTGAAGCAGGCAATCATCAGGATAAACGTCAGGAAGATGTATGCCATCAACTTCTCAATCTTCATAATCTTAAAGGTGTCATCCTGTTGTTCGAAACGGTCCTTTACGTAGTATTTGTCGCCAGCCAGTTTCTTGATTTCCGACTTCACCCTTTCAAAGTTGCTGCCTGCCTTCAACCGTAGTTCCAACGATGACACCATCCCCTGCTGTTCGAAGATGCGACGGGTAAAGTCGATACTTGTCAGGATATAGTTCTTGTCGTATTTCCCCTGCAACACCTGGAACAGGACACCTGGCGAGTAAAGTTCATCCTCTACGAGACCGTCCATCGGGTTTGCCATATTCAACTGTCCCTCCCTTCGTGGGGCATAGACCTTCAGGGGTTCATCATACATATAGCCTGTACCGAGTTGCTCTGCCAGACGGATGCCAGGGATGCCATAGAACATATCCGCCGCATGCAGTTCAAACTCGCCGTCGCCTAGAAGTATCTCTTTGATGTGTGTAAGTTGGTCGAAATTATCTTCCACGCCCTTAATGGACACCATCGCCTGCCGACCACGATAGATGACGAGCGCCTGATCCTCCACACATTCCGTTGCCACCTCCACCTGGGGCAGTTGCTTGATCTGCGTGAGTATCGGGTCGTCGGCTGCAGCCGTTTTTCCCATCACGGGTATCACTTTCAACTGTGGGTCGAAGTTCGTAAAGAAGGAGGCCACCATATCGTGGAAGCCATTGAACACGCTGAGTGTCACCACAAGGGCCATCGTGGCCACAGCCACTCCCACCACCGAGATGCCGCTGATGACATTGATGGCGTGTGTCGATTTCTTCGAGAACAGGTAGCGCTTAGCAATAAAGAACGGGAAGTTCATAACTCTTCACTTCTTCACTTTTTCAACAGTTCGTCAATACGCTCGATATAGTCCAGACTGTCGTCGATAAAGAAGCGCAGTTCTGGGATGATGCGTAGTTGGTTTCTCACACGTGTGCCCAACTCATACCTGATCTGTTTGTTGCTTGCATTGATGTTTTGCAGGATCTCCTCGCCCTTCTCACTGGGGAAGATGGAGAGGTAGGCCGTGCAGATGCTCAGGTCAGGGGATATCTTCGTGCGTGTCACAGAGACCATCGTGCCGTGAGTGGCCCGTGTCTGCTGTTGGAATATCAGCGAGAGTTCCTTCTGGAGCAGTCTCGCAATCTTGTTTTGTCTTGTCTCTTGCATTTCTTTTAATTGAATTGATAATTATTTTTTGCGGATCAGCGTGAGGCCGTCGCGGAGCGGGAGTATCACTTGCTCCACGCGGGAGTCCTGGGCGATGTAGTCATTGAAGTCGAGGATACCCTGCGTCTGGTGGTCTTTGCTGTAGGCCTCGTCCACCACATGCCCATCCCAGAGGGTGTTGTCAGCCAGTATAAAACCGCCCGGCCTGAGGATGGAGAGCACCATCTCGTAGCACTCACGATAGGTCCGCTTGTCACCGTCGATAAAGGCCATATCAAATTCTATGCCAAGTTTCGGGGCCTCTGTCAGCGCATCACCGATGATAAACTCAATCTTGTCAGCCACCTCCGAACCTTCTATCCAAGGACGGGTGAAGTCCTCCATCTCGTCGTTGATCTCGAAGGTGTAGAGCCGTCCGCCCTCGTCGAGGCCTTCTGCCATTGAGATGGCACTGTAACCGCTGAACGTTCCCACTTCGAGGATGGTCTGTGGACGGATCATCTGCACCAGCATCTTCAAGAGCCTTCCTTGCAAGTGTCCACTGGCCATCCGTCCGTGGATGGTGCGTATGTTCGTGGCCCGCCAGAGTCTGTAAAGGTAGTCCGGCTCCGGCTCTATATGCGCCAGGACGTATTCCTCTAATGCACAATTCGTATTATGCATTGTGCATTGTGCATTGTGCATTAATCAGCGCAGCGACAGCAAGCCAATAACTGTCCAGTCCGAATCCGCAGATCACACCCTTGCAGGCAGCGGAGATCATCGACTTGTGTCGGAACTCCTCCCGCTGGTGGACATTCGAGATATGCACCTCTATGACGGGACATTTCAGGCTCCGGATGCAGTCGTGCAGGGCAACGGAGGTATGCGTGTAGGCTCCGGCATTCAGCACGATCCCGTCGTAGCCGCCAAAGAAACCCACCTCCTGCATCTTGTTGATGAGTTCACCCTCTACGTTGCTCTGATAGTAGTCTATCTGCACCTCTGGATAGCGCTTACGCAGTTCCGTCAGACAGTTCTCCATCGACTCTGAGCCATAGATGCCCGGCTCCCGCTGCCCCAACAGGTTCAGGTTCGGTCCGTTGATAATCTGAATCTTCATATCGTATGCCTTTACACCTTATTTATATATAATACGGCTGCAAAGGTAGTGAAAATCGGGCGAAATGCAAAAATTATCGCTATTTATTTCGTTTTTTACCTGATTATTCGTATCTTTGCACAAAAATATAGATTGAATGATGAAGAAGTTTTTGACATTAATGACATTTGTGGTGCTGGGCTTGTCAGCCTGGGCACAGCAGACAAACGTGCTTGACCAACTCAAATCCGACCCTAGGAAGGCTTATGGTACCGATTATCCCTATGCCTTCACGAAGGCTCCGATGACAAAGGCACCACGTGGTTACAAACCGTTTTATATCAGCCACTACGGACGGCACGGTTCGCGCTATTACTGGAATGCATTTCTCTATCGGGAAATGGACAGTTTGCTGACCAATGCCCATCGCAAGCATCAACTCACGGCCGAAGGCGAAAAGTTCTATACGAAGTTCGAGGCCGCCAAGGAGGAACTGTCCACAGGTGTCAGCGAATTGACAGATTTGGGTTGGGAGCAACACCAGGGCATTGCCAGAACAATGTACAACAACTTCCCCGAAGTGTTCAAGAAGGGCGGCAATGTGTTGGCCATTGCCTCGCTCAGCGGACGTTGCGTCATCAGTATGTCGGGCTTCTGTCAGGAATTGGTGCAGTGTAACCCGAAGATCGAGATCCGTGAGCAGTCCTCACGCTTCACCCTCGACGGTGTGGTACCTGACGACCGCCAGAATCCTGCCCGTCGCGATTTCCCCAGCAGCAAGCCACGCTACGAGAAGAACCGCGACCAGTTCAAATACACAGACAATTTGGACGAAACAATCGTCAAGCGTGCCTTCACCAGCACCGAGGGACTGCCTGGCAGCGTACACCATATTGGCGAGAACTTCATTAACCTCTATACTTCGCTGCCCAACATCGGCCATGAGGGCATGATGGGCAACCTCGTCACCGACAAGGATATAGCCGACCGATGGGAAAACTCCAACCTGGGCTCCTACTCATGGCTGTTTCCCCTCCAATATAGGATGATTCCCATCTTGCAGGATATCATCAAGAAAGCCGATGCTGTAATCGACGGTAGTAGCGACCACATTGCCGACCTGCGCTTCGGACACGATGACCGTTTAGGGCCGCTCCACATTCTCATGGGTATCAATGGTGCCGACAGCGACCCTGAGGATCCGTACGAGGTGAAGAACATCTATCAGAACTGGCAGACTTGCAAGGCTTCGAATATCCAACTGGTATTCTATCGTGGGAAGAAAACGACGGACCCCATCCTCGTCAAGTGCCTGCTGAATGGCGTTGAGGCCAGCCTGCCTTTGCCATCAGACATGTATCCCTATTACAAATGGTCTGACTTCCGACAGTTCTATACGGATCGTTGCAAGGCTCACACCCCATCGGAATAGGCGATTATCGCTGGGTAAAGTTCAAGCCGAATCCGGTTTGCCTCATTGCACACCCTGCATAAATCCAAACTGAATCCAGTTTGCCTCATTGCATACCTGGCAAAAGTGCAAACTGAATCTCAGACAAGATTTTGCACCCCCTGCATAATTGCGAACCGAATCGCGGACAAGGTTTTGCATACCCTGCATTTTTATGCCCTGAATCAGGGGAATGTTTTGCAACCCCTGCAGAAATGTGAACAGAATCTCAGGCATAGTTTTGCAACCCATGCAAAGTTATGAACCGAATTCAGGGCAGGTTTTTGCCACCCCAGCATTGTCTTGTCCCAGATTTCAGGCTTATAATTCTAACTGCCATCTGCCAGAACTGTCATCTGCTAGAACAATCATAAGATGGTTTTACATCACCCAAAATCTGACAGATGGCAGATGGCAATTAATTTATCTCCAGGTTTGTTGGTCACATGGTCACAACTGTGACCGTGACCGTTTATGTAGACAAGTCGAATGGTTCGAAGATGACTTGAAGAAGATTCGATGTACCAGTCTCCGTTAAAATTCTCTTAAATTATCACCTTTATAATTTGAATAAGGGATTTTATTTGTATTTTTGCAATCGAAATACGGTATACCGCATTTTCGAGAGATCTTTTCTTATGATATAAGCGTTTGCTATTGATCTATCCACATTAGAACCTAGGAAATTCTGAAAGAATAGACGAGAAAAGTAGACAAGTTGGTAGCGCACTCGTTACGAGTGGGCTTACTTGTCTTTTCTC
>JAFZNI010000330.1 GCA_017551005.1 Prevotella sp. | reverse complement strand
CTTTGCCATCATCTCGCTGGCAATGGCCCTGGCATTCGTGACTGACACCAGCCTTTATCCTTTCTGGGGATTCAAACTCGATGCCTCGTGCCTCCAGTACCTCGAAACGCCTACTGAGGCAATGGCCAGCGTAACCACCGCGTATCTTGTCTGGCGGGTCATCGTGATTCTGGCAGCGACACTCCTGATTTTCTTAGGTTATAAACATGCAGTACGTACGTTATGGACTAATAGTTCGCAGGGGACGGGCCAAATTACCTCACGCATCCTTGAGACCATCTTCTATCTGATTTGCATACCTCTTATCATTATCGGCATCAGAGGCGGACTGGATGAGTCGACCACCAATATCGGACAGGTGTATTTCTCGCAGAACCAGTTTCTGAACCATTCGGCAGTGAATCCCGTATTCGGTTTCTTTGCCTCGTTTGAGAAGACCGCCACCAACAATGTAACTTACCACTTTATGAATGACTCCGAGAGCGAACATATCGTCAGTGAGTTGTTCAGTACCCAAAGCATAGACTGCGACACGCTGCTCACGACAAAGACGCCCAACGTGATCGTCATTCTGCTGGAGAGTTGTGGAGGTCAGTTTACGGAAATCAGCGGAAGGACGGACGTCACACCCAACCTGAACCGTCTGGCTCACGAGGGTATCTATTTCGCTAACTGCTATGCCAATTCGTGGCGTACGGATCGTGGTACTGTCTGTACCTGGAGCGGCTATCCTTCTTTCCCAACGATGTCGGTGATGAAGATGCCCGTTAAGTCGAACACGCTACCGAACATAGCCCGTACGCTGCAACAGGAACGAGACTACGAAACCCACTATATCTATGGGGGTGACATCAACTTCACCAATATGCGCAGTTATCTTGTTGCAGGAGGTTTCCAGAACCTGACTTGGAAGGCAGACTATACGGCAGAAGAGCAAAAGACAGCCAAATGGGGCGTTCGTGATGATATCACCTTTGAGACACTCCATCAACTGACGGAGACCATGCATCAGCCTTTCCTGATAGGCTATTCCACCCTTAGCAGTCATGTACCCTGGGATGTTCCCATCCATCATTTCGACAATGAGGTGCTAAACGCTTTCTACTACCTCGACCAATGTGTGGGTGACTTCATAGAAAAACTCCGCAAGACGGACTTATGGGATCACACGCTGGTTGTCATGCTCCCAGATCACGGTATCGTGTACGATGGTCTTGACGAGTCCAACCCATTGCTGAACCATATCCCCATGATTTGGGTAGGAGGGGCCGTTAAGGAAGCCAGGCAGATAGACTTGGTCTGTAACCAGACAGACTTGCCGGCGACCTTGTTGGGACAGATGGGCATTCCCCACGATGACTATACCTTCAGTCGTGATGTGCTGAGTGCCACATATACGCAGCCCTTTGCCATCCATACCTATGACGACGGCTTCACGATGATTGACTCCACCAGTTTTGTCAATTACGATTTTATCATCGATAGGGAGGTCACTTCCTATGGCACGAACAAAGACTTGTTGACAAAGCGTGCCAAGGCTATTCTGCAAGCAGCCACCAAGGACTTGAACAACCGATGAAGAACCTGATGAATAAGATATATGCTCCGCTGTTGGCAGTGTTATGGAACCTGCTGCTTGTCTATGTGGTCTATCAGATAGCAAGAGTGGCTTATTATCTGGAGAATACAGACTATCTGACGTATAGTTTCAATGTGTGGCGTGGCGGGCTGTTGTTCGACACCTCTGCCATCCTCTATACCAATGTGCTTTACGTCATGTTGATGCTCTTCCCCCTGCATTGGAAAGAACAGAGCATCTACCATCTGGTTTGCAAGATACTGTTCATCATCGTGAATGGCATCACTTTCGCCATCAACCTGATGGACTCCGTCTATTTCCGATATACCATGCGACGTACCACCACCACCGTATTCGGCGAGTTCTCCCATGAAGGCAATCTGGGAAGCATCATTGGCACGGAGTTTCTCAATCACTGGTATCTCGTGCTGCTCTTCTTGGGAGTGATGGTCTTTTTGTGGTATGGCTATGCACAGCCTAAACTGTATGTGCAAAAAGCAATCCGCTGGTGGCGTTATGACTTGTGTTGTCTCTTGTCGTTGCTGCTCTTCGCTCCCTTCTGCGTAGCAGGCATGCGAGGCGGTTTTACAACAGCGGTACGTCCCATCACCATTTCCAATGCCAACCAATATACTGAACGTCCTACCGATGCTGCATTGGTGCTTAATACACCTTTCTCGCTCATCCGAACCATTGGCAAGAATGTCTTTGTCGTGCCGACGTATTTCAGCAGCAGGGAGGAATTAGAGGCGGTCTATAGTCCTGTGCATCCCGGATGTTCCGGGTTCTCCGGAGATTCTGGAGAACCCGGAACATCCGGAAAGAACGTCGTTATCCTCATCGTGGAGAGTTTCGGAAGAGAATATATCGGCGCACTCAACAAAGACCTCGAAGAAGGAAGATATAAGGGTTATACCCCGTTTACCGATTCTCTCATCGCACGGAGCACCACCTTCCGATACAGTTTCAGTAACGGACGTAAGAGCATCGACGGCATGCCCAGCATCCTGTCGAGCATCCCAATGTTTGTCGAGCCG
>JAFZNI010000329.1 GCA_017551005.1 Prevotella sp. | reverse complement strand
TGCGATGGAACGTATCAGTCAGCATGCTGAGGAGACAACAGATGTGGTGTTGAGGACCATCTACCAGACGGTGCTCTACAAGGTATACAATGACAATATCATGATGTTTGTGACACCCGGCAAGGGTACCAGTGAACCGGCGTACAAGAAGCCGGAACTGACGGAAGACCTCTGCCGGAAACTCGCCCAGGTGAAGGACACAACCTACGACCCCTTCGTGAAAGAGGGAACAGACAGCAAGATCTTCGACCACGACTTGCTGAGTGTGGTGGGCTATGAACTGTACGACTTTGAACCCCTGTACCACTATTATCAGAAGGCAGGCAACCGGGCTGCGACCTGTGTGGTGGCTGCCAAGTTGTACGAATGGGATGCAGGGTATGTGGACAAACTGGACTCGTTGATGGAAGCCTATGGCGACCTGCCCGAGGCCGGAGAACTGGCCCTGGTCCGTTATCGTCTCACCAAAAGGGATATGACGGCAGAAGAGAAGATCCGCTATATCGACAATGCCCTGCGACGCTGGGGCGGTTGGAAGCGGATGAACACGTTCCGTAATGAGGAGAAAGACCTCACCAACCCACAGTACCGTGTGGCCTACGACCTTCAGGTGAACCAGCCGATGCAGGAGATGAAGATCAAGTTGGAAGAGTTGCGCAACGTGTCGTCGCTCTCGATGAAAGTCTATCGCGTGAAGGCCCATGGCGACATCGATATCCGTCCGAGTTATCCCGAGGGTTATAAGAAAATCAAGCCCCTGTTGAGTGAGACATCCGTGAAGGTGGATCGTGTGTTTCTGGGCAAGCAGCCCTATGAGATCTTCAAGGACTCCCTGACACTCGAGGGACTGCCTATAGGCGTCTATATGCTGGAGTTCACGACGAACCCCTCCACACAGGTGATCCGTCAACTCTATTTCGTGACGGATGTCTATACGATGGCAGAGAGTCTGCCCGATAAGACGACCCGTTATGTGGTGGTCAGTGCCACCACGGGACAGCCTATCGCCAACGCCCACCTGCGCATCCAGGAGTATATATCCTATAATAAATATGACACCTCGAATGTGAGGGTGAACGACAAGGGCGAGTATCTGTACAAGAGCAAGCACAACGGACGTTGCGAGGTGTTTGCCTTTACCGACGACGACAAGTTCTGTCCGGAGATGAATGTCGCCAACCGATACAGGTATTACGAAGAAAACTATAACCCGGACCGTACGAATGTGTTTACCGACAGGTCCATCTACCGTCCCGGACAGACGGTGCACGCGGCAGCGATGATGTATAAGGTGACGGATGGCTATAAGCACGATGTCATCCAAGGCAGACAGTTGACATTCCACCTGCTCGATGCCAACAGGAAAGAGGTGAAGAAAGAGACAGCCCGGACGGATGCCTACGGCGTGTGTGCCGTTGATTTCACGTTGCCCTCCACAGGAATGACGGGTGGGTACAGCATCCGCGTGAACAATGAAACGGCCTACTTCAGAGTCGAGGAATACAAGCGTCCTTCGTTCAAGGTGGAGTTCCCGGAGGTGAATCAACACTACGAGGCCGGTGACACGGTGGTGGTGCGCGGCAAGGCCCTGACCTATGCTGGCGTACCCGTTCAGGGTGCCGAGGTGGAATACACGGTGGAGCGCAGGACGGCCTACTGGTGGTGGCGTTCCCTGCGTTACTATGATATGGATGTTCTGGGCATAGGACGTAATAGCGAGGAGGTGTTCAGCGGAGAGGCGGTGACCGACGCTGACGGTACCTTCCCCGTGGAGATGCCGCTGATCATCCCTGAGAGTGAGTATCCGTTGTTCTTTAACTTTGTGGTGAGAGCAGAAGTGACGGATGCGGCAGGTGAGTCCCATATAGAGGTCTTCTCGTTGCCGTTGGGTAACCGCAAGACGGCCCTGAGTGTCGATGTCGAGGACCAGATGCTGTTGGAGAGCAATCCCACGATGACCTTCCATCTGCGTAATGCTGCCGGCAAGGATATCGATGCCAGTGTGAAATACAGGATAGATGGCAATCGGAGGTGGTTGGACTGGCCGACGCAGAGAAAGATTGAACTGTCGGGGATGCACCTGAAGAGTGGTAAGCATACCGTAGAGGCCATCTGCGAAGGCGACACGTTGAAGCAAGACTTCGTGGTATTCTCCGAGGAAGATCTGAAGCCAGCCACCGAAACCGACGACTGGCTGTGGGTATCGAGTTATCAGTTCCTGGACGACAGGACGCCTGTCACCGTTCAGGTGGGCTCGTCGGACAAGGATGTGCACATCGTCTATAGTATCGTCGCCGATGACAAGATCTTAGAGACAGGGGCTGTGGATAAGTCCAACGAACTCATCAACCGTAAGTTTGTCTATAAGGAGGAATATGGCGATGGCGTCACATTGAACTATGCCTGGGTGAAGAACGGCAAGTGCTACACGCATCAGGAACAGATCATGCGTCCGATGCCCTTCAAAAAACTCAAACTGGAGTGGAGCACCTTCCGTGACCGATTGACACCGGGACAGGAGGAAGAGTGGACGCTCACCGTCAAACATCTTGACGATACGCCTGCCGACGCCATGCTGATGGCAACACTCTATGACGAGAGTCTGGATCAGTTGGCGAAGCACCAATGGTACTTCTCCCCCTTTATCACCCGTAAGTTGTCATTCACAGAGTGGACCTTCGCCAAAAAGTATCCTGTATCGCTGGCAGGTTCTTATGCTTGGTCGCGGATGTCAGAGCGGGATCTTGTACTGAGTCATTTCGACAAGACTGTCTTCCCCAACTACGGTTATATTGGCTACAATAGTACCAGACGGGTGAGGGGTGCCTCCGTCCTGGAAAAAAGGGTTATGGGAGCCGGACTGCCTGTGGCGGATATGACTGGCACGCTGAATGAAGCACTTGTTGCGAAAGTGGCTGCATACGAGAGTGCCTCGCCACAGGATGCTGTCACGGGTATCGACACGGGTGACGAGGAAGACAGGTCCTTGCAGGGACGTATTGCCGGATCGGATATGGTTCGTCAGGATCATGAGAAAGAGGAACCGCCCTTGCAGATCCGCGAGAACCTCAATGAGACAGCCTTCTTCTATCCCCAACTCACGACGGATGCAGAGGGTAGGGTAGCCCTGAAATTCAAGTTGCCGGAGAGTCTCACCACCTGGCGCTTCATAGGTCTGGCCCATACGAAGGATATTTGTTTCGGTACACTCGAAGGCAGTGCCGTGGCCCAGAAGGATGTGATGATACAACCCAACATGCCACGTTTCATCCGTGAGGGTGACGAGGCTACCATCACGGCCCGTATCTTCAATATCGGTGACCACGACATCAGTGGTAAGGCCACCCTGCGACTCATCGACCCGGAGACCGACAAGGTGGTCTATGAGTCCAGCGAACCCTTCTCACTCGATGCCGGTGCCACTACCACCGCATCCTATCGCCTGTCACTCACTGACCAGTCGTCACTCCTCATCTGTCAGGTAACGGCAGTAGGCGATGGCTTCAGCGACGGAGAACAACACT
>JAFZNI010000328.1 GCA_017551005.1 Prevotella sp. | reverse complement strand
GCAAATTGATAATAATACAGCAGCACTCACCATCAATTGTTTCAAAGATAGAAAAGGATGTTACATAGCCATTATTAAGGATGAGTATTATTGGAAACTTTTTCCGAAATTCTATGCCTCCGAAATAAAGGTAGAGAAAAAGTAAGAGGATTGCAAACAAATATAAGTTGTTGTAAAATGAAGAAGAACTGTATATTATGGATGCTTGCAGTGCTGACTATTTTATTAGCAGGATGCAGTAGTGATGACAGTGGCTCCAGTCCTCTATTAGGGACATGGGAAATGGAAAAAAGTTATATAGGTTATGATGCGGCTGATGAACGAGTCTATAGTATAATAGGAAATGATGAGGTAATCGCTGATTTTCAAGAAAACGGACTCCTTAACGTAAGAAGGAAGTCAGAGCAACCTATTGATGATTATTTTTTACCCTCCGGTAACTATACTTATTCATTTACGATAGATCTTTTATATTTAAATACAGACAACGAGAATTATTCAAAATGGAATTATACAGTAGAGAATAATCGTTTGTCCATTTCATTCTGTCGTAAATTAGATATGAACTCATATCCAGGACCATCAATAATATATATATTTCGCAAAAAAATTAAATAAGAATAGTCGCTGGGACAGGTACTTGGGTATGACGGCTGCTATGACTCAGGTACCTGTCCCCACGGCTATCTGATCCTATTGTGATAAAGTTTGTTAATGTATGAAAAAGATATTATCAACTCTCTATATAATATTGGCATGTGCTACTCCTGCCATTGCACAGGTAAAAGTGTCAATTTCTGAACTGGTTGGCACAAAGTGGCAAATATCTACAGTCTATGAAAGGCATGAAAGTGCGTATTATGAATTTACAAAAAAAGAATTCATTTGGCACCGTGATGATGGTACAACATGGCCTTCTTCTTTCTATTTGTCCAACACAATTCCGGAAAAATTCGATTCTACCAAAGTTGGCGTCAGTACTAGTGGGTGTTATTTTAATAAATACATTAACAAGGATCATTTTACTTGCTATGCCATCCTAAGTTTCGACAAATCAAAAGGGGAAATGGTTCTAGAACTTAAAAACGAAAAATTTATAGGACCAGATGATCCTATCACTTTTATATTGATAAAGAAATAAATAATGAATGACACGAAGGGGTCAGGCACTTCTGTATTCTTTCTGATATCGAACCTCGTTGCTTTCACGGCAGCGGGGCTTTTCGATGGGCGCTGCTGAAATAATAGCCGAAAGATTTGACCCATTGGGCGAATTTTAACTGCGTTGACCTCTGTCACGACGCGGCCAAACATGCAAGCATGATGGCTCTTGCTGCTCCATCGGTTCTCACGACTCAGCAATAAAAATGCAAGCATTTATTGCATTCGCTGCTCGAAAATTTGGAAGTTAAGAAAATAATACCTATCTTTGCAACCGATATATTTGTTAAACGTAAAATTATTAAGACTATGGGAACAAAAAACGATTTGCCATCAGTGAAGTTTGCCGTCATTCATCGACAGAGGTTTATGCATCTGTTAAAGTTGCATAAGAAACAATGAATAACGAAATAATTATTGTGATAATAACGAATTAATTATTAACTTTGCAGCAGTTTATGATCGCTCATCTAATATGATTGAGACATATGCCAACAAAAGTATATGCGAAACATTATTGATTATATTGAAGAGCCGAGGTTCAAGAGTCTGATGCTTGAACTGAGCAAGTCGAACGGTGAAGAGGAGGTCAACGAGATCATTAAGAGATATAATGATGCCAATGGCGATATGGCTGAAGCGGAAAAAGAATTATATGGTTCCAATGTCGCCACTGATATAGAAAAAATCCTCAAAGCGGTGGACGATGATCTCGAAGCCTTGAATTTTATAGACATAAATTATAATTAAAGCCGCAGATAGAAACCTGCGGCTTTATTAAATGCTAAAATCCTTATCCCTTGAATCTCAGATTTTGGAAACTGTCAACTGTCAACTGAAGAATGTAGCCGCGCGATTTCCATTGCGAGATCATCTTC
>JAFZNI010000037.1 GCA_017551005.1 Prevotella sp. | reverse complement strand
GTTTTCATACAAGATTTTCGACCTGTGTGGATTTATTAGATAGAATTCCAATATTAATTGGAAAATTGTGAGTGTTTTGTGCCGTCTCTTTTTGGGGAGACGGCACTTTCTTCATTGCCACACAGCGTAACATGATTCTAACGCGCGGGCGTGCGTAATTAGGCAAACAGAAAAACAACCCGCTCATCCCGCCTATCCCACACGTAAGATTTTTTACTTCAGGTGTGGGATGAGCGGGATAGGTGGGATGAAAAGTGGATATGACAAGTATACGCGCATACGCGCGAAAACAGTACTATTTTTCATTACGACACTACTATTGAAAATTACGACACTACTATTTTTTACTACGACAGTACTAATTTTCGATACGACGGTACTAATTTTTTTTTGATGAAGGGATCAACAAAAGTATTTTTCATCAATAATTGCAGACCTTTTTGTATTTTTGCAGTCATTAAATGATATATTTTAGTAGAAGAAACAGAATATAATAACAGAGACATGAGCAAAAGGTTGACATCCGACGCGGAACAACGGCTGATAGAAAACGTACTGCACGGACATTCAGAGGCGTTTAAGACGCTGATGGATGGCTATGGCGACTATGTGATGCGTATTGTGGAACGGATGATACCCAGTGAGGCTGAAGCACGTGAGGTGGTTCAAGATATCTTTGTTGGTGCCTATCGGACTCTTAAAAGTTATGATGCAGAGAAGGCTTCGTTTGCTACATGGCTAACCCGTATAGCCTACCATAAGGTAGCCGATTATCAGAAACGCCGGGGCAAGACCATGCTTTACATCGAAGAGCATGAAAGCCTAATAGCACATGTCACCGACGAGATGGCGGATTCTATTTTCAAGGAGGCAACATCGAAACGGATAGAAATCCTACGTCTCGCCATCCGACGCATACCACCTGATGATCAGATGCTATTACAACTCTACTATACAGATGACCGTCCATTAAAGGATATCGCCTACATCTTAGACCGTCCACCTAATTACCTTGCCACAAGGTTACAGCGCATCCGAAATAAACTATACATCATCATTAAAGAATTGGAGCAACATGACGACAGACAGGAAATATAACGACCCGGCACTCCGTGAGGCTCTCCGACTGGAGCAGGCCGCAATGCCACACTTCCAGTTGACAGATGGCTGGCAGGATGCCGTCATGAAGCGGACAAAATCCACCTCTCGACGACTGATCTGGACAGTAGCCGCCGCCATTGTCGTCTTGCTCATTGGTGCTGCTGGTGTCTTATGGAAACAGAAGGCTGGATACAGAGGGAAAGAGATAGAAGTTGGGTATCAGGAGGCAAGATCACCAAAGGTGGAAACTCCCGTTGTTATTGCACAAACCGTTCCTGCACAAGTAGAATCCTCCACCGAAATAACTAGATCGACACGGAAGAATTCATCCCGCAGACTACGACAGCCCAAACAGGAACCCAATGAAACATCGGAGCCCCCAGCCCCCACATCTCTCTCGGCCAATCGCGACCGGATGCGTCAGGCTATGTTTGAAAAGATGAACAGATATTCAGATATGACAGACTTTGAATCAGAAATACTTGACGAGATATGAAGAGAATCCTATTATTGGCAATTGCCATAACAACGTATATTAGTGTTAATGCCCAAACGTATATCTTGCCTCTGCTGCCCCAACTCAGAGAAGCACTTGGAGAGGACATGGAAGAAGGCTATGACGCAATGCTTGCAGACAAACACCCTACAACATCCTTCATATTTGAGGACATTGCTAAAAGCCAACTCCCAACAGGATTGGCAGATAGTCTTGTAGCAGCCTTTGAACGTGAACTACCGCTGGCTCAGGAGAGCGACCGTTATCAGGTGTGCAAAGACGGCCACAAGACCCTTTCCTATTCTTTGGCCATCAAGGGTAAACTCTCACCAGAAAAAGGTAGGATTATCAGTTTTATAAATCATTCTTTCGCTTCAGATGTTGAGACTGCCGCTATGCTTGACGTAAATGATGACTCGTTGCTGACCTTCCGCTACTTGCAGCAGACAGACCAGAGCATCAAGTCTGATTACGACGCCAAGCCCTTCGATAAGTTCTTGAGCCGTATTGCCCAGACAGAAGGCGTGAAGGCTCAGCAAGTTGTGTATATATTGAATGATAAGAAAAAAAGACCTCGCCATTGTTATTTTACCTACAACGGTGGCATAGGCCGACGGACAGGCATACGTTATGAAGTACCCAGGGAACAGGCGAAGCAGATGATGGCTGAGTTCAAACAAGTGGCAAGAGCCTACTTCAATTCAGAACAACCTATAAATATCACGATTGGTAGAAACACCTGTCGTGTGGGATTCAACTGGAAAGAAGTTCGTATGGCTGAGATTGTTGATGACGGGCGACTGTTCCTGCTCAGTGCAAAGGTAGAGGAAGGCAATATGCTGATTCCGAGGCAATGGACAAAGATCACGTATTATAACGACGGAATTGAAAAATAATATGAAGCGACTGATTACCATTTTGGTTGCTGTGCTTGTCGCTCTGAGTATCACGGCACAGAAAAAACAGATGAGTGTAAATGTCAAGCAGCCAGGCACCTTGGGCGCTTGTATTGGAGAGAAAAACAAAAAGAGCGTAGAAAAACTCACCATCAAAGGCAGGTTGAATAGTGCAGATGTTGTTTTCCTGCGTGAGATGGCGGGACGCGATACTGTAGGAAATATAGTTGAAGGAAGCAAACTGGCCTGCCTTAATTTAATGAAAGTAACCTTTGTGGCAGATACAACATGTTTTGTGCAGAGAAAGAATTATCAGGCATGTCTTGCAGAAGGCGGTGCAGACCTGCCTGACTATATATTCTTTGGCTGCAGACTCAGCAATATCGTTTTCCCCGATAGCATGAAGCGCATCGGAATGCATGCTTTAAGTAATACAAAATTGACATCAGTAACCCTCCCAGAGGATGTCTCACTTGAACGTTTTGCTTTTGCCAACTGTAAGGAACTAACCCAAGTTACGTTTCCTCATGTGCTTAATGAAATATGTAATGGCGCTTTCTATGGTTGTGACAAACTGGAAAATCTGGACATTAATAACATCAAATATCTTAGTGGATATTCGGTCTATATGATGAAATCGCTTCAGCGGATAAACATTAACGGTTGGTGTCTTCATGCCGACGGTTACCTGTTTATGAACTGCCCAGAACTCCAAACGATTGATTTTTATGGTGATGTACTAACTACTGGCGGTATTCTTTTTGCCCAAAACTGTCCGAAATTAGAAACGTTGACCTTTCATGCTCCTGTCTATGATACCTATTTTGGAAAGACCGATAGTTGTTTCGCTTTTAGGGGAATCGTTGTAAATGACATCGTACTCAGTTCAATAAATAAGGATATGGTTCCTGTTTCGCCTCTCGAAAAGATTGTTACACGCTACGAGTCGCTCAAAGCGAATCTTGACACATACGAGACACAATATCATGACAGATCGGTCAGCACGGCACGAAGAACTCTCAATCAAACTGCTTACAACTTGGCTTGTCGATATTCACTCAACAATGAACGGGAGAAGGCTTTGGATTTGTTCGAAAAGGTAGTGACAGGTGGCTTCCGTGAGTATTACCATTTTCTGAAAGACTCCGACCTGAATAATATCCGAGAAGAGACCCGTTTTCAGGCATTGATGGCCAATCTTAAAACAACAGAAGAGAAAATTAACAAACTCAAGGCTTCCGCTGAATATGTCAGTGATGGAAGAAAGGCCAACGTCACCTTTACCTATCAGTCGCCCTCCGACAGCATCCTCACAGCCATTCGTGAATATTTCAACTTAGACAGCATCGCAGGTAACGGCAGCGAAATCTCTCGCATCAAGCGGATTATGTATTGGTTGCATGATGCCATCCGTCACGACGGGAATTCATCTTGGCCGAAATGCCGTTACAACGCCATCGAACTCTATAAACTAACCCAACGTGAGAACCGCGGACTTAACTGTCGCTTTATGTCTGAGGTACTCAATGACCTCTATTTGGCGGTTGGTTTTAAGTCACGTTTCATCACCTGTCAGTCAAAGGAGTACGATACCGATGGCGACTGCCACGTCATCAATATAGTATGGAGTAATGAATTAGGCAAATGGATATGGATGGATGCCTCGTTTGCAGCCTATGTTACTGATGAGAATGGTCTATTGCTTCATCCTGGCGAGGTGAGGGAAAGACTCCGTAAAGACCAGCCTGTCATCCTTAATGAAGATGCCAACTGGAATCACAAAGACCTGCAGACGAAAGACTATTATATTGATTACTATATGGCCAAGAATCTTTATCTGCTCAGTTCTCATGAACGTAGCGAAACAGAGAGTGAAGGCGAAAACGGCAATAAAACTCCAACAGTTACCCTTATCCCACATGGATTTGAATACACGGCTGGTATAGTTACAGAAGATGATATAGAGTTCTGGCAGCGGCCATAACCTTTGACCCTGTCCTTGACACAGAGACGGGGTTATTTTGTTGCACAATGGGTGTTTTATGTTTTTTTAAGATTTGAAAATGATAAAAAATGCTAAATACGTTTGGCTGGTTGGGGAAATCTTCGTACCTTTGCAGCCGCAAAAGTGGTTATTGCGCTGGCTATATGCTATCAAGCCACTGAAATAGAACGGTTTAGCCTACCGAAAGGGGGTGTGGACTGATTCTGTTTTTGCGCGTGTGTGAACATTTAATTATTTATATTAACAACATTATTAATTTTAAACTGAAATGCCAGGATTAATTGGAAGAAAAATCGGAATGACATCCGTTTTCAGTGCCGACGGTAAGAATGTACCGTG